>NZ_UHFH01000003.1:32500-90000 GCF_900459225.1 Streptococcus dysgalactiae subsp. dysgalactiae | reverse complement strand
GTGGACAGGATTCTCACCTGTCTTTCGCTACTCATACCGGCATTCTCACTTCTATGCGTTCCAGCGCTCCTCACGGTACACCTTCTTCACACATAGAACGCTCTCCTACCATGACACTAATGTGTCATCCACAGCTTCGGTAATATGTTTTAGCCCCGGTACATTTTCGGCGCAGGGTCACTCGACTAGTGAGCTATTACGCACTCTTTGAATGAATAGCTGCTTCTAAGCTAACATCCTAGTTGTCTGTGCAACCCCACATCCTTTTCCACTTAACATATATTTTGGGACCTTAGCTGGTGGTCTGGGCTGTTTCCCTTTCGACTACGGATCTTAGCACTCGCAGTCTGACTGCCGATTATATCTCGTTGGCATTCGGAGTTTATCTGAGATTGGTAATCCGAGATGGACCCCTCACCCAAACAGTGCTCTACCTCCAAGAGACTTAACATCGACGCTAGCCCTAAAGCTATTTCGGAGAGAACCAGCTATCTCCAAGTTCGTTTGGAATTTCTCCGCTACCCACAAGTCATCCAAGCACTTTTCAACGTGCCCTGGTTCGGTCCTCCAGTGCGTCTTACCGCACCTTCAACCTGCTCATGGGTAGGTCACATGGTTTCGGGTCTACAACATGATACTAAAACGCCCTATTAAGACTCGGTTTCCCTGCGGCTCCGTCTCTTCAACTTAACCTCGCATCATATCGTAACTCGCCGGTTCATTCTACAAAAGGCACGCTCTCACCCATTAACGGGCTCGAACTTGTTGTAGGCACACGGTTTCAGGTTCTATTTCACTCCCCTCCCGGGGTGCTTTTCACCTTTCCCTCACGGTACTGGTTCACTATCGGTCACTAGAGAGTATTTAGGGTTGGGAGATGGTCCTCCCAGATTCCGACGAGATTTCGCGTGTCTCGCCGTACTCAGGATACTGCTAGGGCTCAAAAGAATTTTAAATACGAGGCTATTACTCTCTTTGGCTTACCTTCCCAGGTAATTCTTCTATCCTTTTAAAGTCCCATGTCGCAGTCCTACAACCCCGAGAAGTAAACTTCTCGGTTTGCCCTCCTGCCGTTTCGCTCGCCGCTACTAAGGCAATCGCGTTTGCTTTCTCTTCCTGCAGCTACTTAGATGTTTCAGTTCACTGCGTCTTCCTTCTCATAACCTTAACAGTTATGGATACTAGCCAGTAGCTAGTGGGTTCCCCCATTCGGACATCTCTGGATCAGCGCTTACTTACAGCTCCCCAAAGCATTTCGTCGTTAGTCACGTCCTTCTTCGGCTTCTAGTGCCAAGGCATCCACCGTGCGCCCTTATTAACTTAACCTTATCTTTTACTAGTATATCTTAACTAGAAAAACTCTTGATTATTCACAGCGTTTTCGGTTTATTTTCTTGTTACTATTCGTACAATCAATTTCTTGATCGTGGAATTTGATATAGATATTCAATTTTCAATGGACAGTTTTTAGGATATCTCTATCCTAATGGAGCCTAGCGGGATCGAACCGCTGACCTCCTGCGTGCAAAGCAGGCGCTCTCCCAGCTGAGCTAAGGCCCCACAAGACCTCTCAAAACTAAATAAGACGACCCTAACGTGTTCCATTTCCTTAGAAAGGAGGTGATCCAGCCGCACCTTCCGATACGGCTACCTTGTTACGACTTCACCCCAATCATCTATCCCACCTTAGGCGGCTGGCTCCTAATAGGTTACCTCACCGACTTCGGGTGTTACAAACTCTCGTGGTGTGACGGGCGGTGTGTACAAGGCCCGGGAACGTATTCACCGCGGCGTGCTGATCCGCGATTACTAGCGATTCCGACTTCATGTAGGCGAGTTGCAGCCTACAATCCGAACTGAGATTGGCTTTAAGAGATTAGCTTGCCGTCACCGGCTTGCGACTCGTTGTACCAACCATTGTAGCACGTGTGTAGCCCAGGTCATAAGGGGCATGATGATTTGACGTCATCCCCACCTTCCTCCGGTTTATTACCGGCAGTCTCGCTAGAGTGCCCAACTTAATGATGGCAACTAACAATAGGGGTTGCGCTCGTTGCGGGACTTAACCCAACATCTCACGACACGAGCTGACGACAACCATGCACCACCTGTCACTCCTGCCCCGAAGGGAAAGTCTATCTCTAGACCGGTCAGGAGGATGTCAAGACCTGGTAAGGTTCTTCGCGTTGCTTCGAATTAAACCACATGCTCCACCGCTTGTGCGGGCCCCCGTCAATTCCTTTGAGTTTCAACCTTGCGGTCGTACTCCCCAGGCGGAGTGCTTAATGCGTTAGCTCCGGCACTAAGCCCCGGAAAGGGCCTAACACCTAGCACTCATCGTTTACGGCGTGGACTACCAGGGTATCTAATCCTGTTTGCTCCCCACGCTTTCGAGCCTCAGCGTCAGTTACAGACCAGAGAGCCGCTTTCGCCACCGGTGTTCCTCCATATATCTACGCATTTCACCGCTACACATGGAATTCCACTCTCCCCTTCTGCACTCAAGTTCTCCAGTTTCCAAAGCGTACAGTGGTTGAGCCACTGCCTTTAACTTCAGACTTAAAGAACCGCCTGCGCTCGCTTTACGCCCAATAAATCCGGACAACGCTCGGGACCTACGTATTACCGCGGCTGCTGGCACGTAGTTAGCCGTCCCTTTCTGGTTAGTTACCGTCACATGGTGGATTTTCCACTCCCACCATCATTCTTCTCTAACAACAGAGCTTTACGATCCGAAAACCTTCTTCACTCACGCGGCGTTGCTCGGTCAGACTTCCGTCCATTGCCGAAGATTCCCTACTGCTGCCTCCCGTAGGAGTCTGGGCCGTGTCTCAGTCCCAGTGTGGCCGTTCACCCTCTCAGGTCGGCTATGTATCGTCGCCTTGGTGAGCCGTCACCTCACCAACTAGCTAATACAACGCAGGTCCATCTCATAGTGATGCAGTTGCACCTTTTAAATGAAAGACATGGGTCCTCCATTGTCATGCGGTATTAGCTATCGTTTCCAATAGTTATCCCCCGCTATGAGGTAGGTTACCTACGCGTTACTCACCCGTTCGCAACTCCTTGAACCGGTGCAAGCACCAGTCCTCAGCGTTCTACTTGCATGTATTAGGCACGCCGCCAGCGTTCGTCCTGAGCCAGGATCAAACTCTCATTAAGATGTGTTTGAACTTACTCGTTCTTTCTGTCGCTGACAGATTTATTTCTCGTTTCTTTGACGGGTAATATGTCTCCATATCACCCTCACATTTGGTTCGTCTTATTCAGTTCTCAAAGGTCTTGTCCTCTTTCGAGACAACTATTTTATTCTATCAACTTTTACTAACTTTGTCAACAGCTTTTTTACTCTTTTTTCCGAATAATTTCAGTCGCCAACGCCTGATCAGCTGACAGCTTTATTAGTATACGATATTTAACCCCTTGATGTCAACAGCTTTTTCGCAGTTTTATGTCGTTTTTTTACATTTTTATTGAAAACAGCTTAAAATCAACGACTTTTAAGATAAAAAATAGGCTTAATTCTCTCATTATAAGAAATATTTGCATCAAGTATCGCCCTTAGCTGAACCGAAACTACTAATATATTTTTATTATTACAAGTGCTGAGCCAAACTTTCTTAAAAGTTTTTTGATTGTGATTTATACAAGGAGCTAATTGATGCACTTATTTGGCCGTAGAAGTTCTTTTTAGGGGCTTTCTATTCTAATTGTTTTAGAAGCCTCTTAAATGGTCTCACAGGATGTTAAAGACGCTTTTAGGTAAATTTTAATTGTGCTGTTGAATAACGACTCTATAATATCTGTAGTTGGTAAATCCGACACAGAGGTTATAGGGCTTTTTGAGTGCAGACAAAAAGTCCCATATGACCTATAATGAAAAGCGACTAAACTATCATTTAGAAAGACAGCCGAAAACTGTCTAATAATCGTTTTTATTCCAAGACCTTTAGACAGACCTTCAATTCTCAGACGAACTCCGTTATTACTACGATCTCTACCAGCTCCTGCTCTTCCATTTTCAAGAAAAACGAACAGAGGTTTTCTTTGAAATCATCGAGGATAACATGGAGATTGTCACTCCGACCTTCAAAAAGGTTTTTGTGACCTTCCGCAAACTCAAACCTTACATCGAAAATGCCCTCCAGTTCGACTATTCTAACGCCAAGCTCGAGGCTACCAACAAACTCATCAAGGATATCAAACGATCAGCCTTCGGATTTCGCAATTTTAAGAACTTTAGATCTAAAATCCTCCTCGCTTTGAACATACAAAAAGAGAGAGCCAATCTGGTTCTCTCTAGGGTTTAGACCCGCTACCAACTACAGTTGACAAAGAGCCTGAATAATTCATAAAATGACAAAACGCCTGCTTACGAAAAGTTTCTACTACATTAGAGACATTTCGTAAACAAGCGTTACACATTAACAATATGATGAGTGTTCCCGCTAGGATTTTTCCTAGCGGTAGACCAGAGCTAGACTAAGAATATCCCTAATGGTTATTCCATCATCATAACACTCAACAAAATTGATAAAAATTAAACTAATTCGATAATTGCCATTGGAGCAGCATCTCCACGGCGTGGTTCTGTTTTAAGAATACGAGTGTATCCACCGTTACGTTCTGCATAACGAGGTGCAATTTCTGAGAAAAGTTTTTGAAGAGCTGTAGTTGATGTGTATTTATCAGTAGCTTCATCATAATTTTCTGATGCGATTTCGTTACGAACGTATGCAGCTGCTTGGCGACGAGCATGAAGATCACCACGTTTACCAAGAGTAATCATTTTTTCAACTGTTTTACGGATTTCTTTTGCACGTGCTTCTGTCGTTACAATTGATTCATTGATCAAAAGATCTGTCGTCAAATCACGAAGCATTGCTTTACGTTGTGAGCTAGTGCGTCCTAGTTTACGGTAAGCCATTTTGTCCTCCTATATTATTTATCGTTTTTTAGTCCGAGACCTAAATCAGCAAGTTTAACCTTAACTTCTTCAAGACTCTTACGTCCAAGGTTACGGACTTTCATCATTTCAGGCTCAGATTTTTCTGTTAAATCGAAGACAGTGTTAATGCCTGCACGTTTCAAACAGTTATATGAGCGTACGGATAAATCAAGTTCCTCGATGGTGCGGTCAAGTACCTTTTCATCGTTCACTTTTTCAGTTTCTTTCATTACTTCAGTTGCTTTTGCAACATCAGTTAAATCAGTAAACAAGTTTAAGTGTTCGATTAAAACTCGAGCAGATAGACCTAAAGCATCTTCAGGAATAATTGTTCCGTTTGTCATGATTTCAATCGTTAATTTATCAAATCCATCATTGCTACCTACACGGGCAGGCTCAACTTGATAATTAACTTTTTTAACTGGCGTATAGATTGAATCTACAGCCAATGTACCCACAGGTGCATCATCTTTTTTGTTGCCTTCTGCTGGTACATATCCACGTTTTTTAGCAACAGTCATTGTCGCACGTAGAGAATGTCCTTCAGCAATTGTAAAAAGATAATGATCCGGGTTAACAAGTTCGATATCACTGTCAGTAAGGATATCACCAGCTGTTACTTCTGCTGGTCCTTCTACTTCAAGTTCGATAATCTTTTCGTCTTCGACGTATGATTTCACAGCAAGTCCTTTGACATTAAGGATAATTTGCATGACATCTTCACGTACACCTGGGATTGTATCAAATTCGTGTAGTACTCCATCAATTTTAATTGATGTTACTGCTGCACCTGGAAGTGAAGACAAGAGTACACGACGAAGAGAATTACCTAGAGTTGTTCCGTAGCCACGTTCAAGTGGTTCGATTACAAATCTACCGTAATCTTTATTTTCATCAATTTTTGTTATTATTGGTTTTTCAAACTCAATCATTTTTTCACCCCTCGAAACGAAACTTGTGTACTATTTGTTATATGATTATACACGACGACGTTTTGGAGGACGAGCACCATTATGTGGCACAGGAGTCACATCACGAATTGCAGTTACTTCTAGACCAGCAGCTGCTAGGGCACGAATAGCTGATTCACGACCTGAACCAGGACCTTTTACAGTAACTTCAACAGTTTTTAGTCCGTGTTCTTGTGCAGATTTTGCAGCAGCTTCTGCAGCCATTTGAGCAGCAAATGGAGTAGATTTACGAGAACCTTTGAAACCAAGAGCACCAGCTGATGACCATGCAAGAGCATTACCATGCACATCTGTAATCATAACAATAGTGTTATTAAATGTAGCGTGAATATGTGCAACACCAGATTCGATGTTCTTTTTCACACGACGTTTACGTGTTGGTTTAGCCAATTTTTTTACCTCCTATTTTATTTTTTCTTACCTGCAATCGCAACAGCTTTACCTTTACGAGTGCGAGCATTGTTTTTAGTATTTTGTCCACGGACAGGAAGTCCACGACGGTGACGGATTCCACGGTATGAACCGATTTCCATCAAACGTTTGATGTTCAAGTTAACTTCACGACGAAGGTCACCTTCAACTTTAATTGCATCTACTTCACGACGGATAGCGTCTTCTTGATCTGATGTCAAATCTTTAACACGGATATCTTCTGAAATACCAGCAGCTGCTAAGATTTTTTTAGATGTTGCAAGACCAATTCCGTAAACATAAGTAAGTGAAATTACTACGCGTTTATCATTTGGAATATCAACTCCAGCAATACGAGCCATTTTTTCTCCTTTCTATTTTATCCTTGACGTTGTTTGTGTTTTGGATTTGTTGGACAAATCACCATAACACGACCGTTACGACGAATAACTTTGCAGTATTCGCAAATTGGTTTAACCGATGGTCTTACCTTCATGTTTTAATCCCTCCAATTATTTCGATTATTTAAAGCGGTATGTGATACGTCCACGTGTCAAGTCGTATGGACTCATCTCTACAGTAACACGATCACCAACTAAAATACGAATGTAATTTTTGCGGATTTTTCCTGATACAGTTGCTAGAATTTGATGTCCATTTTCCAATTCAACAGTAAACATTGCATTTGGCATCGTTTCTACTACTTTGCCTTCAATTTCAATCACGTCTTCTTTTGCCACGCAAAAGTACCCCCTAAATTTCGATTTGATGTCCTCTGAGCACAGAGGTAACAATTATAAGTCAGACTAGCCTATTATATCACGAGTTAATATCTTGCGCAAGCTATTTTCTTGAATTATTTTAGACTCTTAATGACTTCGTCGATATCTACAAAAACTTCTGAAATGTCTTTATTTCCGTCAATATCGTGAACAATTCCTGCTTGACGATAGTGATTAAGAATTGGCTCACCTTGTGCAATGTTAACATCTAAACGACGTTTAACAGTCTCAGGTTTGTCATCTTCACGTTGATAAAAATCATTTTCATCATAATCACCAGCTGGTGGGTTAAAGACTTTGTGAAAAGTTTCACCCGTTTTCTTGTTAATGATACGACCACTAAGTCTTTCAACAAGAGCAGTAGGATCAACATCAATATTAATAACCCCATCCAAAGTAAGTCCTAATGCTTTTAACGTAGCATCCAAAGCATGTGCTTGTTCAATGGTACGTGGGTAACCATCTAATAAGAAGCCCTTTTCGTTAACATCATCTTGTGACAGACGTTCTTTAACGATTCCATTTGTGACTTCATCAGGTACCAAATCACCTTTGTCAATATAAGACTTAGCGAGAACACCCATTTCAGTTTGGTTAGCCATAGCTGCACGGAACATATCGCCTGTTGAAATATGGATAAGTCCAAAGGCTTCAGCAATCTTTGCAGCTTGAGTTCCTTTACCAGCTCCTGGTAAGCCCATGATTAAAAGATTCATCTTTTTCTCCTCTTTTAAAATAAATGATAACAGGAAATAAGTTTCCTTAGTTTTTTTGTTTTCAAATGGCAATAAGAAATGTTTTTGCGACGAAGTCTTATTGTCATTTAAAAACAAAATAGAAGGTTGACAATGTCAACCTGTATTCTATTCTGCTGTATTCATAAATCCGACATATTTTCTCTTGAGCAAGTATCCTTCAAGTTGTTTCATTCCTTCGATACCAGTTGAAATCAAAATGAGCAAGCTTGTCCCACCTAGAGCAATACTAGAAGAAAGGTTGAGAGCTTGTTGCGCTGCAATAGGAGCTAGAGAGATAAATGCTAGGAAAATAGCACCCACTGTGGCTAATTTTTTAAGCAACGATGACATAAATTGTTCTGTCTCACGTCCAGGTCGAACACTTGGGATATATGAGGAATTCTTCTGAAGATTTTCTGCTGTCTTCTCAGGATTTACTTGTACAAAGGTATAGAAGAATGAGAACAAGATAATCAACACAGCATAAACCATCATTCCGACTGGAGTTTGGTAATTGAAAATCTCCTGTAAACGGGTTAGCCATGGTATATCTCTACCATTTTGAACAAATGGAATAATCGTACTTGGGATAGTTGTAATCGAGCTGGCAAAGATAACGGGAATAACGCCAGCTGGATTTACTTTTAATGGAAGGTATGAACTTGTAGGCGCACCTTGCATCAATTTTGTATATTGGATTGGAATTTTGTATTCTGCTTGTTGAACGTAAGTCGTAAAGAAAACAATAGCAAGAACAGCTAAGATTAAAATGCCAACAATGAGATAAGATGACTGTAAATCACTTGCCTTAACATTTACAAAATAATCTTCACGGATAGTTGCAATCGCATTGGGAATTGAGGAAATGATACCGGCAAAGATAATCATTGACACTCCATTACCAAATCCTTTATCGGTGATTTGTTCTCCAAGCCAGGTCACAATCACACTACCTGTTGTGAGCAATGCTCCAATAAGCAAATAAGTTTTAACATCTGGTGTTTTCACAAGAGCAACACTTGATAGCGTGTTAAACCCTGCTGTGATACCAATTGACTGAGCAAAAGCTAAAACAAGAGAAATATAGCGTGTCGCTTGATTTAATTTACGGCGACCCACCTCTCCTTGTTTACCCCATTCAACAAACTTAGGTAAAATATCCATTTGTAACAGTTGAACAACAATCGAAGCTGTGATATAAGGGCTAACCCCCATAGAGAATACCGAGAAATTTCTCATGGCATTCCCACTGACCAAATTCAACATATTTAAGAAAGGAAGTTCACTCAGTTGCTCTAAGCTTTTTGCATTTACACCTGGCACAGTGATGTGTGTCCCTATTCGGAATACAAGGATGATAAAGATAGTAAAGAAAATTTTATTTCTTACCGTCTTTATCTTCAATGCGTCTTTAAGTATTTTTAAGAACATAATGAGTATCCCCTCATTAGATGACTTCGATTGAACCACCTTTAGCAGTAATCGCTGCTTCAGCAGATTTTGAGAATTTAGCTGCTTTTACAGTCAATTTTTTAGTCAATTCGCCGTTACCAAGAACTTTAACGCCTGATTTTTCAGCACGAACGATTCCAGCTTCTTTAAGAACAACTGGTGTTACTTCTGTACCATCTTCAAAAACGTTCAATTGATCAAGGTTAACAAGTGCATATTCTTTAGCGTTGATGTTTGTAAATCCACGTTTTGGAATACGACGGAACAATGGTGTTTGTCCACCTTCAAAACCTAAACGTACGCCGCCACCGCTACGAGCTTTTTGACCTTTTTGACCGCGACCAGATGTTTTACCATTACCTGATGATGTTCCGCGACCAACACGGTTACGTACTTTACGTGAGCCTTCAGCAGCTTTTAATTCATGAAGTTTCATTTTTTCTCCTTTTTTGTAAAATGCTAGCGCCTCTATGAGGGGAAAGGACTCCCCATAGAAACTCGCCTATACATTAATGGTGATTAAGTTATCCAAAATAACTTAATACAGATACGCACTAACCGACTACTGTTTGTTGCCAAAAAAGCAAACTACAAGAGTCGGTTTTGTGCTTGTGTTTAATTATGAAATCAGGGATTTCACAGTTATAACTTATTTAACGTCTTCAACGGTAACCAAGTGAGAAATAGCTGTCACCATACCACGGATAGCAGCGTTATCTTCTTTGACTACTGAAGAGTTTAATTTACCAAGTCCAAGAGCAACAACAGTTTTACGTTGTTCTGGCTTACGTCCGATTGGAGACTTAGTCAAAGTAATTTTAATTTGAGCCATTATGATCCCCTTTCTTATGCTAAGTCAGAAACTGAAATGCCACGAAGTGCGGCAACTTCTTCTGCACGTTTAAGTTGTTTCAATCCTTCAACAGTTGCACGAACAATGTTGATTGGAGTGTTTGAACCAAGAGATTTTGAAGTAATATCAGCAATACCTGCTAATTCGATGACGGCACGAACTGCGCCACCAGCAGCAACTCCAGAACCTTCTACAGCTGGTTTCAACAATACTTTAGCTCCACCGAAGTTAGTGTAAACTTCGTGAGGAATTGTTGTACCAACCATTGGTACTTCGATCATGTTTTTCTTAGCAGCTTCAACTGCTTTACGGATAGCTTCTGGAACTTCTTGAGCTTTACCAGTACCAAATCCAACACGACCATTTCCATCACCAACAACTACAAGAGCTGCAAAGCGAAGACGACGTCCACCTTTAACAACTTTTGTAACGCGGTTAATCGCAACAACGCGTTCTTCAAGTTCAACTGCATTATCTTTAAATGCCATTATTTTGTGTCCTCCCTATTAGAATTTCAATCCGTTTTCACGAGCTGCATCAGCCAAGGCTTTAACACGTCCGTGATAGAGATATCCACCGCGGTCAAACACCACTTCAGAAATACCTTTAGCCACTGCACGTTCAGCAACAAGTTTGCCGACTACAACGGCTTGTTCTGTTTTTGTTCCTTTAGAAACGTCTTTATCAAGAGTTGATGCACTTGCGAGCGTTACACCCGCTACGTCATCAATAACTTGAGCGTAGATGCCTGTATTAGAACGGAATACGTTCAAACGTGGGCGTTCTGCAGTTCCAGAGAGTTTACCGCGGACGCGACGATGGCGTTTTTGGCGGATTTTGTTTTTATCTGGTTTCGAAATCACAATTTTCACCTCTTAATTTTAATCAATTTGTCTCACTGACAAGTTGTCGATTGAACTTATCAAGCATGGTAAGATGCAATACTTCCCATACCCGACTAAGAACATTATTTACCTGTTTTACCTTCTTTAAGGCGTACGTATTCACCAACGTAACGAATCCCTTTACCTTTATAAGGCTCTGGTGAACGCAAGCTACGGATGTAAGCAGCTGTTTGACCAACAACTTCTTTGTTGATTCCTTCAACTGAGATTGAAGTTGGGTTAGCAACAGTAAATGTAATTCCTTCTGGAGCTTCGACTTCGTCTTGGTGAGATTTACCTACTGAAAGGACAAGTTTAGTACCTTGAAGTTGAGCACGGTAACCGACACCCTTCATTTCAAGATCTTTTTTGAAACCTTCAGAAACACCTACAACCATGTTATTCAAGTTAGCACGAGTTGTACCATGGATTGTTTTCATTTCTTTTGAGTCGTTAGGACGTGCAAGAGTAATCTCAGTTCCTTCAACTTTGATTTCAATATTTTTGTTGAACTCACGAGTGAGTTCGCCTTTAGGGCCTTTTACAGTAACAACGTTGTCACTGTTAATGATTTCGACACCTGCTGGCAAAGTAATAACTTTATTACCAATACGTGACATTATTTTTTTCTCCTGTTAAATTATCAAGCCGCCAAGCGACTAGTTTTCACGGGGGTTGATAGAATGATATACTTCAATTTATATTTCAAAATTGAACACGAGCTGTGGCCTGTGTGAAAAAGATAAATCTTCCTTGAGTGTAAACACTCTACGTCAGATTTCCTATTTTCACTTTGTCCACGACGCTCTTAGTATCTTAAATTACCAAACGTATGCGATAACTTCTCCACCAACGTTCTTTTGACGCGCTTCTTTGTCCGTCAAAAGACCCTCTGATGTAGAAATAATTGCGATTCCAAGTCCGTTAAGAACTTTAGGAACATCTTCACGTTTTGCATAAACACGAAGACCTGGTTTTGATACACGTTTCAAGTTAGTGATAACGCGCTCACCGTTTTGTCCATATTTAAGGAATACACGGATGATACCTTGTTTGTCATCTTCGATAACTTCAACGTTTTTTACAAAACCTTCACGTTTAAGGATTTCAGCAATCCCTTTTTTGATGTTTGAAGCAGGTACTTCTAACACTTCGTGTTTCACTTGGTTAGCGTTACGGATACGTGTTAAAAAGTCTGCAATTGGGTCAGTCATAACCATTTTATTTTTTCTCCTCTTACTAGTAGTTTGAATCAATCACTTGCTAGTTAATCGTGCCCGACCGGGCGGGTTGTCCAACTAGGCTGAATAGCTTATTTGGACACGAGCTGCAACCTATGTGAAAAAGATAAACCTTCCTAGAATGCAAGCAGTCTTTGTTAGATTCTATATTTTCACTTTGTATGCTATGCTCTTTGTATCATTTTTTTACCAAGAAGCTTTAACAACACCTGGAATTTGACCTTTGTAGGCCAATTCACGGAAGCAAACACGGCAAAGTTTAAACTTGCGGTAAACTGAATGTGGACGTCCACATTTTTCACAGCGAGTATAAGCTTGTGTAGAGTGTTTTGCAGGACGTTTGTTCTTAGCAATCATAGATTTTTTAGCCAATTTATTTACCCCCTATTATTTTGCAAAAGGCATTCCAAGGCCTTTAAGCAATTCACGTGATTCTTCGTCAGTATTTGCAGTAGTGACGATTACGATATCAAGACCACGCACTTTATCAACATCATCGAAGTTGATTTCTGGGAAGATAAGTTGTTCTTTCACACCAAGAGTGTAGTTACCACGTCCGTCAAATGATTTTGTTGGAACTCCGTGGAAGTCACGAACACGAGGAAGTGAAACGCTAACTAATTTGTCTAGGAACTCGTACATACGTTCGCCACGAAGAGTTACCTTCGCACCGATTGCAACACCTTCACGAAGACGGAAGCCAGCGATTGATTTCTTAGCTTTAGTAATAAGTGGTTTTTGACCAGAGATAAGCGCTAATTCAGCAGCAGCTTTCTCAAGGTTTTTTGCGTTTGATACAGCATCACCAACACCCATGTTAAGAACGATTTTCTCAACTTTTGGCACAGCCATAACTGATGTGTAATTGAATTTCTCTGTCAACGCAGGAATTACTTCGTTAGTATATTTTTCTTTTAAACGATTTGCCATTATGCTTCTCCTTTCCTTCGTGATTAATCAAGCACTTCGCCTGATTTTTTGTTGTAACGTACTTTTTTGCCGTCAACAACTTTATAACCAACACGTCCAGCCACACCGTTTTTATCTAAAACTTGAACGTTAGATACATGGATTGGAGCTTCTTTTTCAACGATAGCACCTTGAGGGTTTTCAGTATTTGGTTTTTGGTGTTTTTTGATCATTCCAACACCTTCAACAACAACTTTGTTAACTTTTGGAAGTGCTTTAAGAACTACGGCTTCAGTGCCTTTATCCTTACCAGCAATTACGCGAACTTTGTCGCCTTTTTTTACAAACATTCTGGGTTTCTCCTATTAATTTCTTACGCCCTGATGGGCACCCTAGGTAAGCCTAGGGGACTTAGTTTGTTTAATTTTAAAAATTAAAGTACTTCTGGTGCAAGTGAAACAATCTTCATGTAGCCACCTTCACGCAATTCACGTGCAACAGGGCCGAAGATACGAGTTCCACGAGGAGTTTTGTCATCACGGATGATTACAGCAGCATTGTCGTCAAACTTGATGTATGAACCGTCTGGACGGCGAGCACCAGTTTTTGTACGAACGATAACAGCTTTAACCACGTCACCTTTTTTAACCGCTCCACCAGGAGTAGCTTGTTTGACAGAAGCAACGATTACGTCACCGATGTTAGCGAATTTACGTCCTGAACCACCAAGAACTTTGATAGTCAAGATCTCACGAGCACCGCTATTATCAGCAACTTTCAAGCGAGTTTCTTGTTGAATCATTTCAATTTTCTCCTTTTAGTTTGATTAGATAATAACAGCTTCTTCCACAACTTCTACAAGACGGAAACGTTTTGTAGCTGATAGTGGACGAGTTTCCATGATACGAACGATATCGCCTTCTTTAGCAAGGTTCTTTTCATCATGTGCTTTGTATTTTTTAGAATAGTTGATACGTTTACCATAGACTGGGTGGTTACGTTTTGTTTCAACTACAACAGTGATTGTTTTGTCCATCTTGTCAGATACTACGCGTCCAACAAGGGTTTTACGTTGATTACGTTCCATTATTAGAATTTCTCCTTTCCCAATCTATTATTTCATTTCAGATTGCACAGTTTTAACACGTGCAATTTGTTTTTTAACTTCGTTCAAACGAGCAGTTTGATCAAGTTGACCTGCTGCAGCTTGAAAACGAAGGTCGAAAAGTTCTTTCTTGAGTTCGTTTTCTTTTTTAGCAAGCTCTTCTTGAGACAAGCCACGAAGCTCAGCAACAAACTTTTTGATTTCTTCAAGTTTCATGTCTTCTCCTTATTCTGCTTCACGTTTTACGAATTTACATTTAACTGGTAATTTGTGGCTAGCAAGACGAAGTGCTTCGCGAGCGATTTCTTCAGAAACACCTGCGATTTCAAACATTACTTTACCACGTTTAACTGGTGCTACCCAACCTTCAGGTGCCCCTTTACCAGAACCCATACGAACCCCGATAGCTTTCGCTGTGTAAGATTTGTGAGGGAAAATTTTAATCCAAACTTTACCGCCACGTTTCATGTAACGAGTCATCGCGATACGAGCAGCTTCGATTTGACGGTTAGTGATCCATGAGCTAGTTGCAGCTTGAAGACCGTATTCACCAAAATCTACAGTTTTTCCACCTTTTGCTTCACCACGCATTTTCCCACGGAACTCACGACGGTGTTTAACACGTTTAGGTACTAACATTTGTTATTTGCCTCCTTTAGTGTTTTTGCGAGCTGGAAGAACTTCACCACGATAGATCCAAACTTTAACACCAAGTTTACCGTATGTAGTATCTGCTTCTTCCCAAGCGTAATCGATATCCGCACGAAGGGTATGAAGAGGAACAGTTCCTTCTGAGTAACCTTCTGCACGAGCGATATCAGCACCGTTCAAACGACCTGAAACTTGAGTTTTAATCCCTTTAGCTCCAGCACGCATTGTACGTTGGATAGCTTGTTTTTGAGCACGACGGAAAGCAACACGTTGCTCAAGTTGACGAGCAATGTTTTCACCAACAAGGTGAGCATCAAGATCAGGTTGTTTGATTTCGATGATATTGATGTGTACTTGTTTTCCAGTTAATTTGTTAAGTTGAGCGCGAAGTGCGTCAACGTTTGCGCCACCTTTACCGATAACCATACCAGGTTTTGCAGTGTGAAGTGAAACAATAACTTTGTTTATAGCGCGTTCAATTTCGATTGTTGAAACTGAAGCTTCTGCCAATTCTTTGTTAATGAATTTACGGATTGCAAGATCTTCATGAAGGTAATCCGCGTATTCTTTTTCAGCATACCATTTCGCATCCCAGTCACGGATGATACCGACACGCATACCAATTGGATGTACTTTTTGACCCACGATTTTACCTCCTTATTTTTCTGATACAACTACTGTTACGTGAGTTGTACGTTTGTTGATTGGTGAAGCTGAACCTTTCGCACGTGGACGGAAACGTTTCATTGTTGGTCCTTCGTTAGCGAATGTTTCAGATACTACCAAGTTAGCTTTTTCCAAACCAAAGTTGTTTTCTGCATTAGCAATTGCTGAGTTAAGAGTTTTCTCAATAACACGAGCTGCTTTGTTTGGAGTGAATTTTAAGATTGCGATTGCGTCAGCAACTTTCTTACCACGGATAAGATCAAGTACTAAACGTGTTTTACGAGGTGAAACACGCACTGTACGAGCCATTGCTTTAGCTGAAGTAATTTCTGCCATTGTGTCCTCCTCCTATTAACGACGTGTTTTCTTGTCGTCAGCTGCGTGACCTTTGTAGGTACGAGTTGGTGCAAATTCACCAAGCTTGTGACCTACCATGTCTTCTTGGATGTAAACAGGTACATGTTTACGTCCATCATAAACTGCGATCGTATATCCGATGAAACTTGGGAAAATCGTTGAACGACGTGACCAAGTTTTGATTACTTTTTTCTTTTCATCGTTTGCTTGAGCTTCAACTTTTTTCATCAAATGCTCATCGACGAAAGGTCCTTTTTTAAGACTACGTCCCATTTTGTAGTTTTCTCCTTTAAATAATGTACCACAGCGGCTTGAGCTCAAGAGCCAGACTCTAAACTCTACCGAGTTGGCGGAATAAATAGCAAAGCTATTGTAACGCTAGTTCAGCAAGTTTTAAGTGACTTACTAAAATTATTTTTCGTTACGACGACGAACGATAAGTTTGTCTGATTTAGCTTTCTTGTTACGAGTTTTAAGACCAAGCGCTGGTTTACCCCATGGAGTTGATGGCGCTTTACGTCCAACCGGTGCTTTACCTTCACCACCACCGTGTGGGTGATCGTTAGGGTTCATTACAGAACCACGAACTGTTGGGCGGATACCTTTCCAACGGCTACGTCCTGCTTTACCAATGTTAACAAGTGATTGTTGTTCGTTACCAACAGTACCGATAGTTGCACGGCATGTACCAAGAATCATACGAACTTCGCCTGATTGAAGACGAACAAGAACATATTTACCTTCTTGACCAAGTACTTGAGCAGAAGCACCAGCTGCACGAACAAGTTCTCCACCTTTACCAGGTTTCAACTCAATGTTGTGAACAACTGTACCGACAGGAATATTTGCTAATGGAAGTGCATTACCAACTTTGATGTCTGCATCTGGACCAGAAACAATACGTTGACCTACTTCAAGACCTTTAGGTGCAATGATGTAAGTTTTAACACCGTCAGTGTAGTGTACGAGTGCAATGTTTGCAGTACGGTTTGGATCGTATTCGATTGTTTTAACAACTGCTTCAACGCCATCTTTGTTACGTTTGAAGTCGATCAAACGGTAATGACGTTTGTGTCCACCACCTTGGTGACGAACTGTGATGCGACCATTGTTGTTACGACCAGCTTTGCTCTTAAGAGAAACAAGCAATGATTTCTCTGGTGTGCTTGTTGTGATTTCCGCGAAATCCAAAGAAGTCATGTTACGACGGCCATTTGTCGTTGGTTTATAAACTTTAATACCCACGTTATTTCCTCCTTAGATTATTCAGCTTCAGCTGCGAACAACTCGATTGCTTTAGAATCAGCTGTAAGAGTGATGATAGCTTTTTTAGTTTTTGAAGTGAAACCTGTGTAACGGCCAACGCGTTTTGCTTTTGGTTTAACGTTAACAGTGTTTACACTTGCAACTTTAACTCCGTCAAAGGCAGCTTCAACAGCTTGTTTGATCAAAAGTTTGTGTGCACGAGTATCAACTTCGAAAGTGTATTTGCCTGCTTCAAGAGCAATCATTGACTTCTCAGTGATAACTGGTTTTTTGATTACGTCGTACAAATTCATTATGCAAGAACCTCCTCAATTGCAGAGATTGCTTCTTTAGTAACAAGAAGTTTGTCTGCGTTCACGATATCAAGAACACTTGCAGTTGCTGCAGTTGCAACTGTTACGTCTGGAAGGTTACGTGCAGAAAGCGCTGCAAATTCGTTTCCTTCTTCAACAAGAACAAGCACTTTTGTATCAATGCCAAGAGCTGAAAGCACTTTCGCAAATTCAGCAGTTTTTGGAGCTGCAAATGAAAGGCCTTCTACAGCTACAAATTTATCTTCAGCAACTTTTGCTGAGTAAACTGATTTCAAAGCAAGGCGACGAACTTTTTGTGGAAGTTTGTATCCGTATGAACGTGGAGTTGGTCCAAAGACAACACCACCACCGCGCCATTGTGGTGAGCGGATAGAACCTTGACGAGCACGTCCAGTTCCTTTTTGACGCCATGGTTTACGTCCACCACCTGATACTGCTGAACGGTTTTTAACCGCATGAGTACCTTGGCGAAGGCTAGCGCGTTGGCTAATTACAACATCAAAAACAACTGATTCGTTTGGTTCGATACCGAAGATAGCATCGTTCAATTCAACTGAGCTAACTTCTTTACCAGTTTGGTCAAATAGTTTTACGTTTGCCATTTTAACTGTTTTCTCCTTTCTTATTATTTAGCAGCTTTAACTGCTGATTTGATAGTGATAAGAGATTTCTTAGCACCTGGTACGTTACCCTTGATAAGGATAACGTTCTTTTCTGGGATAACTTGTACAATTTCAAGGTTTTGAATTGTCACACGGTTGCCACCCATACGTCCTGCCAAACGTTTGTTTTTGAAAACACGGTTTGGCGCAACAGGTCCCATTGAACCTGGACGACGGTGGTAACGAGAACCGTGAGCCATGGGACCACGTGATTGACCATGGCGTTTGATAACACCTTGGAAACCTTTACCTTTTGAAGTACCAGTTACATCAACAACATCTCCAGCTACGAATGTATCAACAGTAATTTCTGATCCTACTTCTAAGCCTTCAATGTTTTTGAATTCACGAATGAAGCGCTTAGGAGCTGTGTTAGCTTTTGCTACATGGCCTTTGGCAGGTTTGTTGCTCAATACTTCGCGTTTGTCATCAAAACCAACTTGAACTGCTTCATAACCGTCTGTTTCAACAGTTTTAACTTGAAGCACAACGTTTGGAGTTGCTTCAATGACAGTAACAGGGATAAATTCACCAGTTTCAGTGAAGATTTGAGTCATTCCCACTTTTTTCCCTAAGATTCCTTTTGTCATGAGAAAATATTTCCTTTTCTTAATAATATTTCAAAAAGTTTTTTATGAGCGTTTTTCATGCTCAAAAAAGTTTTTTACGAGCGTTTTTTGTGCTCAGAAATCAGATTAAAGTTTGATTTCTACGTTAACACCACTTGGAAGATCCAATTTCATAAGAGCGTCAACAGTCTTTTGAGTTGGGTTCACGATGTCGATAAGACGTTTGTGTGTACGCATTTCAAATTGTTCGCGAGAATCTTTGTATTTGTGAGTCGCACGAATAATTGTGTAAAGACTACGTTCTGTTGGAAGCGGAACTGGTCCAGCTACAGTAGCACCTGTACGTGTTGCAGTTTCAACGATTTTTTCTGCCGCTGTGTCAAGTGTACGGTGTTCGTACGCTTTCAAACGGATACGGATTTTTTTGTTTGCCATCTTTTCTCCTCTCGTCTATTTACGATAATAGGCTAGCTCCTCGAGAAAACCGACACCTGTTGCGTGGCAATGCAACCGAGTGTGTCGCAACCTCTCGTATCATAGCTAAAGCTGTTTTTTTACAGCACCATAATATAATAACAGAATCACTCATTCAATGCAAGCTTTTTTAGGCATCTTTTTAAAAAAGATTGCCTTCTAGTGAAAAGCAATCTTCTGATATTTCTTAAATTGTCTCGATAAAATCAGCCATCTAGCAGAATTGTCTAAAACAGTAGCTACCCAAACTCCCATCAATCCCATTTGGCAGACAACTCCTAGAAGATATCCAAGAACAATACGAATGAACCACATTCCTATAGTGGTTGCGTAAAAAGGAAGTTGAGGTCTTCCAATCCCCTGCCAAGCAGCTGTGTAAACTAAAGTCCCCGCTGTTGCGGGAGCTCCTAATAGTGAAAAAAGAAGAACAATCATGGCCGAGTCACGAGCATAAGGATTTTGAGTGAACATATTCAATAAGAGAGGACCGAGCAAATATGTTAGAATTCCCATGGTGAGCATCATCAGAGTTGATAAAAGAAATGATGCTCTAATCGTACATCTAATATCTGCTTCTTTTCCACTTCCTAATTGACCAGCGACTAGAATGACCGTAGCCGTTGACATAGCAAGTCCAGGCATGTAATTAAACTGAGTTAGTGTTTCTCCAATTGCATTTCCTGCTAAAACGGTTGTTCCAAAGTGTACAATAATAATCGTAATCAGAACATCTCCCGCCCTCATCATCAAACGTTCACCGGCAGTAGGAAAGGAGAGATTAAAGATTGTTTTATCTATAGGCCTCGTAGATCGTCTCACAACGCTTTTTATAGGAACGAAGCGACAAAGCAAAAGTATACCTACTAAACGAGATAGAACAGTTGCCCAGGCAACCCCAGCAAGCCCGAAGCCCCACACGTAGATAGATAAAGCAGAGAAAACAGCATTCAGCATATTTATTAAAAAACTAACTTGCATAGGGATACGAGGTTTTCCTTGAGCACGAACAATAGCTCCTAAAATTGTCAAAAACCCTAAACTCACAATCATACCGCCAACAATCGCTAAATACTGACCTCCAATTAGGGTTAGGCTACCATTAGCTCCTAACACTTTTAAAATCTGTCGGTGACCAAGGACTGAGAAAAGCCCAAGAAAGATAGATACCCCTAAGGTTAGTCGGAGGCCATCAGCGATATCATTTAACTGTTTGTTTTGATTGTGCTCTCCAATACTTCGAGCAATCAAGCTAGATATAGCAGCTCCTAGAGCAATATAAAGAGCCTGATAAATAGTAATAATATTATTGGCTATGGAAACACCTGAAACTGCCACTAGGCCAATTTGAGCGACAAGGTAGTTATCAACAATCCCCATTACCATTTGTAAAATATTTTCTGCCATTGAAGGCAAAGCCAAAGAAAGCAATTTTCTTCCATTATATATCATGTCATTTATAATTTCCAAATTAAAGGAGCCTTGTCGGCTCCGTTTTACAGACCAAGATAATCTTCAACAGCTGTTTGCATATCTGCCGTTTTCACAAGCAGACGGTGCCGAACCGTTGCGTTTTGCAAACCTATCACAGCTTTTGGTTGTACTACGTGAGAAAGCTGCTTAAGTTGACTCACTGCTTCAAAGTCATCGGCGACCGGTTCTCCAGTAATTGCTTCTACTACAACACTCGGGAATTTATAAGGACTGGCTGTTGAGGCAATGAGTGTGGGGGTATCATCCCTTGTCTCGTGACGATAACTTTGGTAAACTGCCGAAGCAACTGCAGTATGAGGATCCATAACATAATCGTCTAACTCAAATACTCGTTTAATTTCAGCCGCTGTTTCTGCTTCTGTGGCAAAACCAGCAACAAACTGAGAAAAAATAGTCTCATCACTATCTTTTAATTCGTAGGATCCATTTCTTGTTAGAGCACCCATTAAACATTTGGTCTTTTCAGCATTATCCCCTACTAAATGGAAAACAAGACGTTCTAAATTAGATGACACCAAAATATCCATCGAAGGACTTGTTGTGACTTTGAAGGACCGTTTTTTATCATAAATACCACTGGTAAAGAAATCCGTTAAGACCTTGTTCTCATTAGAAGCACAAATAAATTTTGCTACAGGTAGACCAATTTTCTTGGCATAATAAGCAGCTAAAATATTCCCAAAATTACCAGTAGGAACCGTAATATTAATGTTCTGCCCTGCTTCAATCCGACCAGCTTTAACCAATTGAGCATAAGCATAAATATAATAGACTACTTGTGGAATAAGACGACCAATATTCATGGAGTTTGCAGATGAGAGCTGCATCCCGCGAGCTGCTAATTTCTGAGCCAAGACAGGGTCATTAAACATACGTTTCACATCTGTTTGAGCATCATCAAAATTGCCCTCAATGGCAACAACTTGAGTATTTCCTCCAACTTGAGTTGTCATTTGCAATTCTTGAATCTTACTAACACCTGCGTGAGGGTAAAAAACAATAATTTCTGTTCCAGGAACATCTGCAAAACCTGCCATAGCAGCCTTACCTGTATCTCCAGAAGTAGCTGTTAAAATCACAATTTTCTGTTCCACACTTTGCTTTTTAGCTGCAGTGGTTAAAAGATAAGGCAAAATAGACAGAGCCATATCTTTGAAAGCAATCGTTGTTCCGTGAAACAATTCCAAGTGATGAGAGTCTGTTAGAGAAACTACTGGTGCAATAAGAGAGGTGTCAAATTTATTATCATATGCTGAGCTGATACAGTACTCAATTTCATCTTCAGTAAAATCATCAAAAAAAGCGGATAACACAAGCTTGGCAATGGATTGATAACTTTCATCCTTAAGCTTGTTAAATGACAATGCTAATTTGGGGAAACTAACAGGTGTAAATAAACCTCCATCTGCAGCTAAGCCTTGCAAAATAGCTTGACTTGCCGTCACTTTATTCTCTTGATCTCGTGTTGATTGGTACATCATTGGCATCGCTCTACCCTACCTATTCTTTATTTTTTCCATTATATAATATATTCTCAATTTTTAAAACTTCTAAAAAATAAAAAAAGCATTCTCAAGCAGAGAGAAGCTCTCTTACTCAAGAATGCCGCTAATGGTACAATTTAAGAATTACTCCAGCAAACGAAGCCATTACTAGATAATACTATTATACTTTAGTTTCTTAGCGAGTAAAATCCAAAACTTTGCGTCCTTGAATCAAGCCACGTTCCATTTCATCAAAGACATCTGGAGCAGTATCAACTGGAACTTTTTCAACAACTGGAACAACCAGACCTTCTGCACCAAAAGCAAAGGCTTCTTCCAAGTCTTTACGTGTTCCTACAAGTGATCCAATCACTTTGATACCATCTAGAACTGTTTTTACGATAGAGAGTTCCATATATTCTGATGGAAGGCCTACAGCTACAACAGTTCCTCCTGCACGGACGCTATCAATCGCTTGGTTAAAGGCAACTTTGGAAACAGCTGTTACAACGACACCATGGGCTCCACCAGTTTTTTCCTGAATGTAACCTGGAACGTCTTCAATTTCTTTGCCATTAACCACAATATCAGCACCGACTTCTTTAGCCAATTCTAATTTATCATTGTTGATATCGACTGCGACAACATGAGCATTAAAGACTTTCTTAGCGTATTGAACAGCTAGGTTTCCAAGCCCCCCAGCACCAAAAATAACAATCCATTGACCTGGAGCGGCACCCGCTTCTTTGATAGCTTTATAAGTAGTGACACCCGCACATGTGATTGATGAAGCTTGGGCAGGATCAAGTCCTTTAGGGACTTTTACAGCGTAATCAGCTGTTACGACAGCATATTCGCTCATTCCTCCATCAACACTGTAACCTGCATTTTTAACAGAACGGCAGAGAGTTTCACGACCAGTCGTACAATATTCACAATGACCACAACCTTCAAAGAACCAAGCAATAGAGACGCGATCACCAACTTGTAATGAGGTTACACCTTCACCAATTTCTTCAACAATACCAATTCCTTCGTGGCCTAGAATACGCCCAGGAACTTGTCCAAAATCGCCATGTGCAACGTGCAAATCTGTATGGCAAACACCACAATATTCGACTTTAACAAGTGCTTCTCCGTGCCCAATTGATGGCATTTCATGATCAACAACTTCAACACCTGTACTAGCTTCATTAACAACTACGGCTTTCATATAAGTCCTCCATATTTTAATGTTTAATTGTTACTTATGTAATCGTTTACAATTAAGATTGTATATCTTTTCACAATTATTGTCAACTCATTTTCGAAAGTTTTCTGAAAATTAAGTTAACTAGTTAAGTTGTTGAAACCTTTCTTTGATTATTACAAACAAAATCCTTCTCTAAGTTTCTACAACTAACCTGTGATATCATTTTCAATAATAACTTTAAGGGCCTTATTTGGACCAGCGTTTTTAAAGACCTCGTACGCTTTTTCAATCTCCGATAACTTAAAGTGATGTGTTACCATCTTAGTCGCATCAATCTTGCCTGATTTCAAAACATTCAGCAGCATCTCTGTTGTATTGGCATTCACTAGACCAGTGGACATTGTAATATTTTTTATCCATAGATCCTGTAAATCTAAAGTCACTGGTTTTCCATGCACTCCGACGTTAGAAACATGTCCACCGATAGCAACAATTTTTTGGCAAATATCAAAGGTAGCTGGATATCCTACACACTCAATTGCAACGTCAACACCTCGCCCATCAGTTAATTCATTGACTTTCTGAGCAATAACTTCAAGGTTCCCAGAGCAAATCGTGTCTGTCGCTCCAAAGCGCTTAGCTGCTTCTAAACGTGATTCTGACAGGTCAACCATGATAAGCTTAGCTGGGGAATAAAATTGGGCTGTTAGCAGAGCTGCCAAGCCAATAGGACCTGCTCCAACAATACAAACTGTATCGCCAGGTTTTACCTTGGCTGACTGAACTCCTATTTCATAAGAAGTTGGAAAAATATCTGATAACATCACTAAGGCATCGTCTTCGACCGTTTTTGGAGCATGATAAAGGCTACCATCTGCCTGAGGAACATGAACATATTCTGCTTGTGTGCCATTAATTAAATGTCCTAGAATCCATCCCCCTTTTTCACAATGGGCAGGAACGCCTTTTTTACAGTAATAGCAGGTGTTGCAGGCAGTAATACATGAAATGATGACTTTATCACCTACCTTGAACTGATTAACTGCAGAACCTACTGACTCAATAATACCAATCCCTTCATGTCCCAAGATAGTTCCAGCAGTAGTCTCAGGGACATCTCCACCTAAGATATGTAAATCTGTCCCACAAATAGTTGTTTTTAACAAGCGAACCACTGCATCTGTTGGAGCAAGAATCTCTGGTTTAGGGTGATCAGTAAGCTCCAGTTTCCCTGGCGCGATATAAGTAACTGCTTTCATAAGTTTCCTCCATTTATTCTAATAACGGATTAATTGTTTTAATGAAATCGTTTACACTTAGAATTTTATACCTTTGTATAGTCAATGTCAACTCATTTTTGAAAATTTTCAGAAACATAACTAGTTAAGTTTTTTGTTCTTTATCTTTTTGTTTGTAGAGGGGATTTGGGTATGTTGTAGTCAACTCAATACACGAAAAAACGACCTCTTATGGTTCTAGTCATAAGAGGTCGTTGCATCACAACACTTTAAAAGAGATTATTTACGGCGTCCTGGGCGCTCTGCGTAACCATAATAAGCATCTTCAATGATTTCTTGCATATGGTCAACCATTGGTAAGCGTGGGTTAGCAGGCGAACATTGGTCTTCATAAGCAAGGTAAGCCAAGGCACGTGAATGTTCTTTCCACTCGTTCTCATCAATTCCTTGATCTTTGAAGTTCATCTTAATGCCAACACGGCAACCAAGCTCATAAACAGCTTTCGCATAAGACTCAACGGCTTCTTCTGGTGTTGAAGCTGGAAGTCCTAATAATTTCGCAATGTCTTGGTATTTTTCATCCGCACGGTAGTAATTGTACTTAGGCCATGTTGCAGTCTTAGCTGGACGTGTACCGTTGTAACGGATAACGTATGGAAGCAAGATTGCATTGGTACGACCATGAACAGTGTGGAATTGTGCACCAATCTTATGTGCCATTGAGTGAGAAATACCTAGGAAAGCATTGGCAAATGCCATACCTGCCATTGTTGAAGCATTATGCATTTTTTCACGTGACTCAAAGTCAGCTTCTTTAACAGATTTTTCAAGAGTTTCAAAGACAATCTTAATTGCTTGAAGCGCCAAACCATCTGTAAAGTCGTTAGCCATTTGAGATACATAAGCTTCTGTGGCGTGTGTCAAAACGTCCATACCAGTATCTGCAGCGATAAAGCCTGGAACTGTCAATACCAAAGCTGGGTCAACAATTGCCACAGTTGGTGTCAATGAGTAGTCAGCAATTGGGTACTTACGGTTGTTAGCCTTGTCTGAAATAACAGCAAATGGTGTTACCTCTGAACCTGTACCAGATGTAGTTGGAATGGCAATGAATTTTGTTTTCTTACCAAGTTCTGGGAATTTGAAAGCACGTTTACGAATATCCATGAATTTTTGGACAAGGTCATGGAAATCAACTTCTGGTTGCTCATAGAATAACCACATTACTTTGGCAGCATCCATTGGGGAACCACCCCCAAGGGCAATAATGGTGTCTGGCTTGAAGGTACGCATTAATTCAGTACCTTTCATAACCGTTGTAATATCTGGATCTGGTTCAACATCTGCAAAGATTTGGTAAACCACTTTATTACGACGAAGGTCCAATTGTTCAATGATACGATCCAAGAAGCCAAGTTCAACCATGGCATGGTCAGTAACAATCATCACGCGTTCAACGTCACGGCATTTTTGAAGGTATTGAATTGAATCACGTTCGAAGTATGTTTTTGAAGGAACTTTAAACCATTGCATATTATTTCTACGTCTTCCTACTTTTTTGATGTTCAAGAGATTAACAGCACTAACGTTATCACCAACTGAGTTGCGGCCATAAGAACCACATCCTAAGGTCAATGATGGTAAGAAAGCATTGTAAACATCACCGATACCACCAAATGTAGAAGGTGAATTCCAGATGACACGGATAGCACGAATTCTAGTACCAAATTCCTTCGCCAACTCTGCATCTGCTGTATGAATGGCAGCTGAGTGACCAAGTCCATTAAATTCAACCATTTGACGAGCTTTTTCAACACCGTCTTCACGTGATTCAGACTTCAAAACAGCAATGACTGGAGATAATTTTTCACGTGTTAATGGCTCATTTTCTGAAACTTCTTTACATTCTGCAGCAAGAATATTCGTTCCTTCTGGGACAGTAAATCCAGCTTGTTCTGCAATCCAAGTAGCTGGTTTCCCAACAATGTTTGGATTCAATTTAGCGCCAGCACAGTTTTTGCTGTTAGCTTTTGCACCAAAACAGAATTCTTCAAGAAGGGCTTTTTCTTTTTTATTTACAAAATAAGTATGATAAGATTTGAACTCTGCAACAAAGTCGTCATAGATTTCTTTGTCCACGATAACAGCTTGTTCAGACGCACAGACCATACCGTTGTCAAATGATTTTGACATAACAATATCATGAGCTGCTTGGCGGATGTTAGCAGATTTTTCCACATAGGCTGGAACATTACCAGCACCTACCCCAAGAGCAGGTTTTCCACATGAGTAAGCTGCTTTAACCATAGCATTTCCACCTGTAGCAAGGATGGTTGCAATGCCATCATGATTCATCAAAGCATTTGTTGCTTCAAGCGATGGTGTTTCAACCCACTGAACACAGTTCTCAGGAGCACCAGCGGCTATAGCAGCATCTCTAACAATCCGAGCGGCATGCGCTGATGATTCTTGAGCAGATGGGTGGAAAGCAAAAATGATTGGATTACGTGTTTTTAACGAGATTAAAGATTTAAAGATAGCTGTTGAAGTTGGGTTAGTTGTTGGCGTAATCCCACAGATAACACCCACCGGCTCAGCAATCAACGTCAAACCTGTCACGTCATCTTCTTCAATAATTCCTACTGTTTTTTGATGGCGCATGTTATTAACCACATGCTCACAAGCAAATAGATTTTTTGTTGCTTTATCTTCAAAGACACCGCGACCTGTTTCTTCGTAAGCATGTTTAGCAAGTACTCCATGTGCATCCAAGGCAGCAACAGAAGCTTTTGCTACGATATAGTCAACTTGTTCTTGGTCAAGCTTACGCATCTCTTCAAGAGCAGCTAAACCTTTTTGAACAAGAGTATCAATTGTCGCAGAAACAGAGGTTGTTTCAACAGTGTTATGTCCTTCAGTCATTTGAGACTCCTTTATCTTGTTAAAAGTTTCACAATTTTGTTTACAAAATTATTATAACACTTTTTGAAAATTTGTAAATCATTTCACAAGATTTTTGTGAAGTTTTTTTCAAGCTATTTCTGAAACCCTTTGATAGCGTGCTTTTTTACACTTACTTTTTTCAGAAATAAGGTATCAACTAGGACGATATTTTCTGAAAGCGTCTTCTTTTGTAGATTTGAGTTACTACTTCCCTATGAGATCAAAAAAATATTTCATTCTCACAAAAAGCCAGAGCAAATCAACTCCGGCTTTTCTTAGTAAAATAATTTGCAAGCATTTTATTTAGCGACTTTTTTAGCAGCTTGTTCAATGGCTTTTTGGATAGTAGAAACGTATAACTCAGCCCCTTGACTGTCTTCACTGTAATGCACACCATCACTGCCATACCAGATATCTGGGTTATCGATAGCAATCTTGTACCAGTCTGCTATCGTCACGTACTTATATTTTTTAGGGAGCTTAATAGCATAATCTCTCGCCTCGGCTACTTGAGTTGCATTTTTAGCATTATACGGAGAAACTAAGACCAAACGATGTCCTTTTGGTAAAGCTTCAATAAATGATTGAACGTCTTGGACATAGTTATCTAGTGAATTGACCCCAACTGCTAAAACAACTGTATTAGATAAAGAGTTAGAGTTAATTTGATTAGTAAATAACTCAAATGCTTCCGAAAAATTACGACTTACCGCGGCATCTAACTGAGCCTGTGGCATGAGTTTTGAGAAAGCTGCACTGGATCTAAGAGCAACAGAGTCACCGATAATACTCACATCACTGAAAGCCTTTGCATCTCCTGCTGCTAGTGTATGCGTTCGTTCAATATTATTTTGTGCCTGTTGCAAAGAACTTACCAATAGCTGACGTTCAAATTTGCCCACTTTTGGAGCTGCAACACAGATCCCAAAAGCCAGGAAGGCTAAGACCAATGATACTCCTGAAATCCACTTATAATAGGGAGACAAATCAATTTCCAAACCAAGCAAGTTAGGTTTCTTACCTTGAATCAAAGGTTCCACAATATAATAAGACATGGTAGCAAACAAGACCGAAAAGAAAGTGGTCAGAATAACCGCCAAGACATTTGACATTAATTGGGTAAAAATAATGTAAAAAGGCCAATGGAAAAGGTAAATACCGTAACTAATATCAGCCAAATACGTTACTACTTTAGGCTCTTGCCAGTCTGGCGTCTGTTCGTGAAGCACACGCGCAGCGTAAATCATAACCGATGCAAATAAACTAGCTAATGCAAAGCCAAATAAATAAGTCATAATATGATTAAAATTCAAGGTAATGGTCAATAAGAGTAAAAGGGCAGAAGCACCAACCATCACAGCAATCACTTGCTGACGCGACCACAACCGAACATTTTTTTGAAAACGAACGGTCGTTTCCTTGATACCTGTCATCGTCGCAAACATCGCTCCCAAAAAGAAAGGGAAGCTATGTGAGAAGCTTGAAAAATAAATCAATGATATATTAGAAGTCACAAAAGCTCTGATAAACATGCTCAAAAAGCTGACTGCAAAAACTCCTGATGATATTAAAAAGAGAAGGCCTCTCAGCTTCTTATGACTATCCTGACGCTTAGCTAACAACCAAATCAACACTCCCCAAATCAAATAAAAATGGACTTCAATGGCTAAACTCCATGTGTGAACAAAGAGATGAGGGATAAATTGACTTTCGTAACTGCTTCCTGTTAATATCTCATAAATATTAGTTGTGAACCCTAGAACAGCTGCAATCTGACTTCCTAAATTAGCAATAAAATCGCTTTTAACTAAAAAAGTAAAAGGGATAGTCAATAAAATCATTAAAACGAGCGGAGGAACAATACGATAAAACCGCCTTCTTAGGAAACCAATAATATCTATGCTTTCTTTTTTGGTGTATTCATCTATCAAGAGAGCTGTGATTAGATAGCCTGAAAAAGTGAAGAAAATATCAACTCCTATAAAGCCTCCTGGAAATGTGTTTTTAAAAAAGTGATAGAGTAAGACCAGCAAAAGCCCTGTTACCCTAACAAACGAAAACCATTTTATTCTCATTTTTGAAATATCCCCTGTTTGAAGGTTCCTTTATAAACCTTCGCATTTTTTGCCTTTAGCACACCTTTACCATCTGCTTGACCTTTATGAAACTGACCTTTATAAGACCAGCCTGTTTTAGCTGTAAAAGTTCCCTCTCCCTCAAAAACACCATTTTTGAAGGTCCCAACATAAGTATCCCCATTGGGATAAATCAGCTTACCTTTGCCATTCATCTTATGGTTGACAACATAACCTGTATACCGCATTTTTCCCTGTTCGTAGGTCAGACTAGTTTGATGTGTTAGCCTCACTCCAAAAACCGAAAGGGCACAAACCAAAATAACAATGACTGAGAAAATTTCAAGCTTGGCTCGTGTGATATTCCATTTTTTAATCATACTTTGTATATTTGTCATTCCTACTACTCATTTTCTAAGTTGACTACTAGTCAACCCCTAGTTCCTTTAACCACTTCTGACAACCTTGGGTTACTAATCGATAGGTTTCTTCAAAATCGCCTGTGTACCAAGGATCAGGGACGCCACCCTCTCTAAAAAGTTTAATTTTAGCATCCCACTGATGGTGTGACATATCCCTAAGATCTTTAACATTTTTGCTATCCATACCAATAATCACATCAAAAGCCTCAAAATCAGCTACTGTGATTTGCTGAGCACGTTTTGCCACGTCATAGTCAATCTGATAAGCCTTCAAAATGGATTGCGTGCCCGGATGAATAGGATTGCCCTGTTCCCAACTTGAGGTCGCTCGACTCTCCACGAAAAAAGTATCAGATGACACCAAAGTTTTCATGACAAATTCAGCCATAGGGCTTCGACAAATATTCCCAAGACAAACAAAACATACTTTTTTCATGAAAAACTCCTTTGGACTATTATATCAAATTTCTCACCTCTATCGGAGAAATAGAGATAATAATTTCAGGCCTTCACACAAAAAATCTGAACACTAAGAACAGGTTCAGATGATGATTCCTTAATACAAACAGATTAGTTAGACGGATATGGATAACCAAGATGACGATAGGCTTTTTCCGTCACCACACGACCAGTTCGTGTACGCATTAGAAATCCTTTTTGAATCAGATAAGGTTCGTACATGTCTTCAACTGTATCACGTTCTTCTGCAATATTAACTGATAAAGTGCCTAACCCAACCGGTCCACCCTGATACATTTCAATCATGGTTCGTAAAATCTTCTGATCTACATAATCAAGACCTTCTCGGTCAACATCAAGCATGGTTAGGGCTTTGTCTGTAATCTGAGCCGTGATGACGCCATCTCCAACAATCTGAGCATAATCACGTACCCGCTTTAACAATCTATTAGCAATACGCGGTGTTCCCCGACTACGGCAAGCTAACTCTTGAGCCGCTTCATGAACAATTTCCATGTCAAAAATATTAGCTGTTCGTTCGATAATTTCAGTCAAATCAGCTTCCTGATAGTATTCCATGTGTCCAGTAATGCCAAATCGAGCTCGCAAAGGATTTGACAACATCCCAGCTCGTGTTGTAGCTCCAATCAATGTAAAAGGTGGTAAATCCAAATGAACACTTCGACTAGTGTCCCCAGCACCAATCATGATATCGATGTAAAAATCTTCCATAGCACTGTACAATACTTCTTCGACTGCCATAGGCAGACGATGAATTTCATCAATAAAGAGCACATCTCCTGGTTCCAGATCATTCAAAATAGCTACCAAATCACCAGCCTTCTCGATTGCCGGACCAGATGTTTGTTTCAGATTAACCCCTAATTCATTAGCAATCACAAATGCCATTGTGGTTTTCCCTAAACCTGGAGGGCCAAACAACAACACATGATCTAAAGATTCATCACGAAGCTTAGCCGCTTCAATAAAAATGTTTAATTGCTCCTTAACCTTATCTTGCCCAATGTACTCACGCAAATACTTCGGACGAAGCGTTCGCTCAACAAGCTCTTCATCCCCCATTACATCATTATCTAAAATTCTAGTCATAATAGTATTATAACACAAAGTAGCGAGGGGGAGGGAGGAAGAATTGTTGTTTACAAACGCCACCAATCCACTTGACTTATCATCTGAGCTGCTTTAAATGCCAACATAGCAGTAAGTATAAAATAGTAGTGATATCTTTTGAACATAGGTCAAAACTCCTTCAATTAATTTTTTAGGTTATGAAAGAATTATAACTCACTTCTATTTCTAGAAAAATGACATTCATGTCCTGTTAATAAGCACAAATATCTTTCTCCCATTCTTTAATTAATTGCTCTTCCAAATACTTGTCTCCTGTTATCTGCGCAAACAGACACGCCTTTGTATATGATTCCTCTGCTTGTTTTCTGTTCTTTTGCTTTATTAAAAAGTACTTCCATTCTATTAATTTTAGTATAGGCATTCTATTCCAATCCTGAATTTTTGCCATGATTTTTTGACTTATAGCAATCGTCTTTTCTAGATTATCTAGTTTATTAGTTTTAATACTTAAAGAAGAAATATCAATAATAATTTTATTAACTATGAACAGTTCGTCTAATTCAAAGTCATCGAATTGTTTTAACAGGTTATCTAACAAAGAATCATAAAAAACCTTATCAGAATATTCTCCATACATCCCTTCAATATCGAGATAAGCCAGATAGAGTTCAATAAGTATCAAGTCGTTTTGTTTAAAACGTAGCTTAACTTTGGTTTGTTTAAAATATTCCTGCAATAATTCAACACCAAAATTGATGTTTTCACTCAATAAAGTGTCTAGCGTAGCCTGTAAACATTCTATAATCAATTTTTCCTCCTCGGGCAATTGATCATAATAGTTTTCGAATATCTCATCAAACTGAGACTCTCGGACTTGCAATTTCCCATCGTCCATATAAGTCGGAGTCCTTAAAATGAGATATTTTAACTCTTTATATCGTTTAGGGAGTTCTAGGTTAGCACCATCCGTCAAATAACCGACGCTGACCTCTAAGGCTTTCGCAATAAAAATAACCTTTGCTAAACTTGGTATAGATTGACCTAGCTCTATCCTCGCCAACTGGCGAACAGACAATTCTGCCTCATCTCCACATAATTCCTCTCGACTAATCCCTTTCTCAAGTCTTAGTCCTCTCACTTTTTCACCAAAATGCTCTAACATGCTTTCTCTCTTCCAAAGCTATTTTCTTTATTATATCACATTATTTAATAAAAAACTAATTTTTATGAGTTTTTTGCAACTTTTGTTCGCTTTTTAAACAAAAAAAGAAGGCTTCGCCCTTCTTTGATTAATGTTTTCTTTTTAAAGTCCTAATCGTTTAAAGATGTCATCCACGCGTTTGGTGTAATAAACAGGGTTGAAGAGTTCGTCGATTTCTTCTTGTGTTAGACGAGAAGTCACTTCTTCATCAGCTTCTAAAAGTGATTTAAAGTCCACTTGATTGTCCCATGAGTAAGCTGTTTTTGGTTGAACCAAGTCATAAGCACCTTCGCGGGTCATGCCTTTTTCAATCAATTTAAGCATAACACGTTGGCTAAAAATAAGACCAAAGGTAGAACCCATATTGCGGATCATATTTTCTGGGAAAACCGTTAAGTTTTTAACGATATTGCCAAAGCGGTTAAGCATGTAGTTAATGAGAATGGTTGTATCTGGAGTAATAATTCGTTCTGCAGAAGAATGAGAAATATCACGTTCGTGCCATAAAGGAACATTTTCGTAGGCAGTAACCATATGACCACGGATAACACGCGCCAAACCAGTCATATTTTCAGAACCAATTGGGTTACGTTTATGTGGCATAGCTGAGCTACCTTTTTGCCCTTTAGCAAAGAACTCTTCCACTTCACGTTGTTCAGATTTTTGCAAACCACGGATTTCAGTTGCCATGCGTTCAATAGAAGTTGCGATGCTTGCTAGAACCGCAAAGTATTCGGCATGGAGGTCACGTGGTAGGACCTGTGTCGAAATTTCTTGGGGGCGGATGCCAAGTTTATCACAAACATATTCTTCCACAAATGGAGGAATATTGGCGAAATTGCCTACCGCGCCAGAGATTTTACCAGCCTCAACCCCAGCAGCAGCACGTTCAAAACGTTCTTGATTACGTTTCATCTCACTATACCAAGTTGCCAGTTTAAGACCAAAAGTCGTTGGTTCCGCATGAACACCGTGCGTACGCCCCATCATAATCGTCATCTTGTGTTCACGCGCCTTATCAGCCACGATTTGCGTAAAGTTCTCTAGGTCGCGACGGATAATATCGTTAGCCTGTTTGTAAAGGTAACCATAAGCCGTATCAACAACGTCCGTTGACGTCAAACCATAATGAACCCACTTGCGCTCATCACCAAGCGTTTCTGAAACCGCACGAGTGAAAGCCACCACATCATGACGGGTTTCTTTTTCAATCTCAAGAATCCGATCCACATCAAAGTCGGCATTAGCACGAATCTTAGCCACATCCTCTTTCGGAATCTCACCAAGCTCAGCCCAAGCCTCATCAGCTAAGATTTCCACCTCTAACCAAGCACGGTATTTATTCTCTTCACTCCAAATGTTCGCCATCTCAGGGCGTGAATATCTTTCTAACATCTTTTCTCCTTAATTAAAATCGATTCCTTTGCCAAACTCTTCAGCATCTTCCGCAAACACCGTCACATGTCCCATCTTGCGGTTTTGTTTCGCTTCTAGTTTACCATAAAGATGAAGGTGGGCGCTAGGGTTTTCTTGGACATAGGCTTGCGCTTTGTCCACATGTTGACCCAAGACATTGAGCATGACAGCTGGAGCGTGTAAAGTAATGGCTGGCAGCGGCAAACCAAGCACACCCAGAATATGAGTGTCGAACTGTGAGAAATCACAAGCTTCAATGGAATAGTGACCAGAATTATGCGGTCTTGGGGCAATCTCATTGACAATAATGTCATCCTTGCTGACAAACATTTCCACACAAAGTGTTCCTGCTAGGTTCAACTCCTTAGCAATCTCCAAGGCCATGACCTTAGCTTTTTCTGCTAGACCTTCCGAAATGCGGGCAGGCACAATGGTTTTTGACAAGATATTGTTGCGGTGAATGTTTTCTTGAACAGGGAAGACGGTGAACTCTTTTTGGTTACCTGAAACGATGACCGACACTTCCAAGTCAAAGGCCACAAATTCTTCCAAAACACAGTCGGCTGAGTCCGCTAATTCTCTAGCAGCAGCTAGGTCAGCATCGGAGGCAATGACCACTTGTCCGTGCCCATCGTAACCACCTGTCGCCGTTTTTAAAACGTATTTTTTACTGAGATCAATATCGTCCAAATCGGTAGAAATCTTCACTACCTTGTAAGGTGCGACAGTGACTTTGGCTTTATTGGCCAAAAACTCTTTCTCAAAAATCCGATTCTGAGAAATTCGAAGCAGATCTGTTCCTTGGGGCAGTTGGCCCTCCTTGATGACAGCATCCAAACCATCAGCATCCACATTTTCAAATTCATAGGTTAGGACATCGCAGCGCTCTGCAAGCTCAGTTAGGGCACCCACATCATCATAAGACGCCACAATCAGCTGGCTAACTCGCCCTGCTGGACAGTCGGCTGAGGGGTCTAGCGTCATCACTTGATGTCCCAGATAAATAGCGGAAATAGCCATCATTTGACCAAGTTGTCCGCCACCAATAATGCCAATGGTTTTACTTGAGTTCATCTGTCATGGCCTCCGCAATTTTACCTTGTTCCACTTGGAAATCCGCTAAGGCATCCGCAATGTTTTGATTTTCAACAGAAAGGATCCGCAAAGCTGTCAGCGCCGCATTGGTTGCTCCAGCTTCTCCAATGGCCATAGTTGCGACTGGAACGCCACCTGGCATTTGAACAATGGAGTAAAGGGAATCAAGACCACTCAAGGCACGGGATTTTACAGGCACACCAATAACCGGCAAGGTTGTTTTAGCAGCCACCATACCAGGCAAATGGGCAGCTCCGCCAGCACCCGCAATAATAATCTTAATGCCACGACCACGCGCTTCTTCGGCATGTTTGAACATTAAATCCGGTGTCCGATGGGCAGAAACTACTTTTTTCTCATAGGCAATGCCAAATTTATCCAAAACGTCTGCTGCTTTTTGCATGGTTGTCCAGTCAGAACTGGAACCCATGATGATGGATACAATTGCTTCCATTTTCTCTCCTTTATTAAATTTTTGCAGTGACATTGTGGTGAGGGACACAAGCAACCGCCTTTCCAAATTTATGGTGTTTCATTGTTAAAATGTGAGCCTGAGGTCTCCCATTCTCCCTGTCATAGCCTTAACAGGCTATGACTTTCACCACTTTGTCACTGCAAGCTGGCTCACTGCGTTCGCTAGGAGCTAACGCTTCATACAATTTCTATTAAATAATAAATTCAAACAAATTAACTAACCAACTCACAAACTTACTTCAAAGCCTTGCTACCGATGTCCTTACGATAAAAGAGGCCTGGCCGTTTCTGTTTGTCCAGTTCCTGGTAAATTCTGGTTTGCGCAGCTGAGACGTCGTCTGCTGTGGTGACCAGCATGTAGACTCGACCGCCATTGGACAGCAGTGCTTGGCCATCCGCCGAAAACTTAGCTCCGGCATAGTAAGTCACAATCTCACCCTCGCTTTTAGCTGGCAAGACGACACCTTTGTCATAGGCTAATGGGTAACCTTCTGAGGCAACCACAACTCCCAGTGTGAGCCCTTCTTCTACCCAAGTGATTTTGGTGTCCTTTTGATCAAGAATGTCTGTAATGTTTTGGGCAAAGTTTGACGTTAGGCGTGGAAGAATAATCTGTGCCTCCGGATCCCCAAAACGGGCATTGAACTCAATAACTTTGGGACCCCCAGCAGTCAAAATAAGACCCGCATAGAGGATACCAAGGTAAGGACGCCCTTCCGCAATCATACCTTCAAGGACCGGTTTAACAATGGTTCCCACAGCTTGATCAACCACATCTTGTGAAATGTGAGGAACTGGAGCATAAGCTCCCATCCCGCCTGTATTAGGACCCTTGTCGCCATCATAAGAACGCTTGTGGTCTTGAGCAGTTGGCATAATATAGAACTTATCGCCGTTAACAAATGCAAAGAGTGAAAATTCCTCACCCTCAATAAACTCTTCAATGACAACTCGCGCACCAGAATCGCCAAACTGGTTACCCAAAAGCATCTCATGAGCAGCTTCCACCGCCTGATCAACCGTTTCCGCTACAACCACACCTTTACCAAGAGCTAAACCGTCAGCCTTAACAACGATTGGCGCGCCCTTCTCCAGGATGTAGGCCTTAGCTTCTTCAAAGTCGGAAAATGTGCCATAGTCTGCTGTCGGAACTTGGTACTTAACCATGATTTCCTTAGCAAAATCCTTAGACCACTCAAGCTCCGCTGCTAAGCGGCTTGGGCCAAAAGCTTGCAGACCGGCTGTGTTAAAATCATCCACAATCCCAGCAGCTAAAGCATCGTCTGGACCAATAAACGTCCAAGCAATGTTATTATCTTGCGCAAAGGCAATCAAGCTTGAATGTTCGGAAATAGCAATATCAACCAATTGCAAACCATCTAAGGTCATTCCGTCATTACCTGGAGCAACAAAAACAGTCTCGACTCCATCAGACTCTAACAATTTTTTTGCGATAGCATGTTCACGGCCACCAGAACCAACAACTAATAACTTCAAAACAAACACCTCTATTTACGTATTATCTTAAGATATTATAACACATTTGTTCGTTTAAATATTTGTTTTTTGTCTATTTATAATATTTTTTTATATAATGTTCGTTAATTGATTGGATATGTCCTATTCCAAATTTACTTTCACATTGTTCGAAGCTTCCCAGTCTCCACCGTTGTTCACCCTTCTGCTACTATATCCACAGTAACTATTTTTAAAATATTAATCAACTTCTGTCATTTTTGTCATCCTCTTTCGAATAATTAGTTACAGGAGGTAATGAATGAAAAAAATTCATCAATTGTTAGTGTCAGGAGCAATCCTTTTGAGTGTTAATGGTGCTGTATCTTCAGTTGCATCCACTTTGAATGCAGAGCATACAGGAGTTGTTCATGCAGCTGTCCTTGGGGATAATTATCCTAGCAAATGGAAAAAGGGATCTGGAATTGATTCTTGGAATATGTATGTTCGTCAGTGCACATCATTTGTCGCTTTCCGTCTGAGTTCAGCAAATGGTTTTCAGTTGCCCAAAGGCTATGGGAATGCCTGCACTTGGGGACATATTGCAAAAAAACAAGGCTACACTGTCAATAAGACCCCTAAAGTCGGGGCAGTGGCGTGGTTTGATACTAACGCTTTCCAATCTCATGCAACGTATGGTCATGTGGCTTGGGTAGCCGAAGTACGTGGAGATTCTGTTGTGATTGAGGAATATAATTACAATGCTGGTCAAGGACCTGAGAAATACCATAAGCGTCAAATCCCCAAAAACCATGTGAGCGGTTATATTCATTTTAAAGATTTGCCTAGTGGTGAAGCAAGTAAGTCTCAAACAAAAGAACAACAGGTTTCTAAAGAAGCAGTAAAACAAGGAGGAACTTACCATTTTACTGAGCGTACTCCTGTTAAAGCACAGGCTCAACTCACTAGTCCTGACTTAGCTTATTATAATCCTGGACAATCTGTTCATTACGATCAAGCTATGACCGTTGACGGTCATGAATGGATTAGCTATCTCAGTTTTTCAGGAAGTCGACGTTATATCCCAATTAAAAAGACGGGGCAAAAAACACAACAAGTCTCTGAGACAACATCGCCTATCAATATTGGTGATAGAGTGACTTTCCCTGGCGTTTTCCGTGTGGATCGTATTGTAAACAATCTATTAGTTAGCGAGGAGCTAGCTGGTGGGGGCGCTACTTCTCTTAACTGGATTGATCCCTCACCTTTGGATGAAACAGATCGTAAAGGAGTAAAAGCAGGAAATCAAATTTTACAGGCCGGTGAGTTTTTTGTTATCCCAGGTAACTATAGGGTACTGAAAGTCGACCGACCAAGCAATGGGATTTATGTCAAGATTGGATCACGTGGAACATGGTTAACTGCTGATAAAGCATCTAAATTGCAATAATCCCTTTTCCTCTTCTTCGTTTTCTCTAAATATTATAATAAAAGAGATGTGTCCTAAACGACCACATCTCTTTTAGTTTTTAATGCCTAAAATGTCTGACACCTGTAAATACCATAGTCAGGCCATGTTTATTGGCAGCGTCAATAGAATCTTGATCTCTAACTGAACCACCTGGCTGAATAATGGCTTTAAGCCCTGAAGTAGCAATTTCTTCAATATTATCAGCAAAAGGAAAGAAAGCATCGGAAGCTAGTACTGCTCCATCAAGATGATTTTTAGCTTGCTCAATAGCAATACGAACAGAAGCCACACGATTGGTTTGTCCTGAACCCACCCCTAAAGTCATATGGTCATTCGCAATAAGAATCCCATTTGATTTAACATATTTGATGGCTTTCCAAGCAAACTCCAAAGCAGTCATTTCCTGCTCTGATGGTTGTCGTTCCGTAACTATTTGCCAATCCGCCGGACTCTCTGAGACAACATCCTGATTTTGGACTAGCATTCCACCAACTACACCGGTATACTCCTTTTCCAGCTCGCTAGCATCTTGAGTGCCAAAAGGTAATTCAAGAAGACGCAAATTTTTCTTTTTATGTGTTAGAATGGCGAGCGCTTCTTCCGTGTAAGATGGCGCAATAATGATTTCAAGAAAAACAGGATGCATTTTCTGAGCTGTCATGGCATCAACTTCACGGTTGAGAACCACAATCCCACCAAAGATAGATACCGGATCAGCCTCATAACAGTAATCCCACGCTGTTTCAATAGTATCTGCCTGCCCAATGCCACATGGATTCATATGCTTAAGAGCCACAACCGTTGGCTGATTTTTAAAATCGCGAATAATTCGGATTGCCGCATCTGCATCTCGAACATTGTTAAAAGATAATTCCTTTCCATTAAGCTGTTTGGCAGAAGCAATGGCATATTCCGTTGGAATAGCATTTTGATAAAAATCAGCAGCTTGTTGGGGGTTTTCTCCGTAACGCATAGTTTGTTTCAAATCATAAGTCAAAGTCAGTTTTTCTGGCTTATTTTCACCAACTTGAGTCGTGAAATAATCTGCAATCAAAGCGTCATAGGCAGCCGTATGGCGAAAAACTTTAGCAGCCAGATGCTGACGCGTCTCATATGTTGTATTCCCGGTTTCAGTCAATTCTGCCAAGACAAGAGGGTAATCACTCGGATCAACTATAACAGTCACACTGGCATGATTTTTTGCTGCAGAGCGCAGCATTGAGGGACCACCAATATCAACATTCTCCACTGCTAAATCATACGTCACATCTGGACGCAAAATAGTTTCCTTAAAAGGGTAAAGATTAACCACTACAAGATCAATGAGCTCTATATTATTCTCGCGAACAGACTGCAAGTGACTATCACTATCACGACGAGCTAAAAGTCCTCCGTGAATATTGGGGTGAAGGGTCTTAACACGACCATCCATCATTTCTGGAAATCCTGTCACATCATCAATAGCAATGGTCTCAAGACCTGCTGCATCAAGGGCAGTCTTAGTCCCACCTGTTGAGATAATATCCCAACCAAGGTTTTTTAATTCTTGGGCAAAATCTACAATGCCCGCTTTATCTGAAACTGAAATCAGTGCACGTTTCATTCTATTCTCCTTAAGTTATTATTTTAGCCCTAAAATTACTAAGGCCAGAAGTCCAATTGTCGGAATTGCCACAAATAGTATTCCAATAATATTTATCAATACCGTAATTCTATTATTAAATAAATTATTTATTAGTTGATAGAGTAATATCCCACAACAAACACCTAATGTATTAAATAGTAAATCTGTTACATCGGATATACCTATTGCTAATATAAATTGCAAAGTTTCATAAAGTAAACTAAGTAATAAGCCTAAAGAAACTATTTTTTTATAAGTCCAATTTGGAGCAAGTATTGGAAGACATACACCAAATGGAATAAAAAATAATAAATTAAATCCCATTTCTGCAAAAACAATATCTCCATTAACAATCACTGGTTGAGTAAATGGTACCCAATTAACAACACGTTCTTTTTGAAAACAATTAATAAATTGTAACTGAGTCTCAAACTTAAATAATATACACCAAGACAGTAAGAATAAGTATAAATAAAATAGTATAAATGTTAATTTTTTAGACTTTAGCAATATCAACACCCCCTAAAAAGCTTTTTGACATAGGTTCAATTTATCTCAAGTCTAAAACTTTAAATCATAAGTGTCAATATACCATTTTTTCTGACAATCACTTGTCTGATTGTTCCCCTAAAAGTTCTTGGATGACCATTCATAGGTCATCCATATTTCTCTATCATCTTGTACAATTTGTTGAAAACCTAAACTCTCCAGTAATTGCGCCATTTTCTGATTCCCTTTGACATAATCAACACGAACAGCATGTATATCTTCAACTTGTCTAGCTTTTGAAATAACCTCTTCAACCACTCTTCTGCCATATCCTAACCCCTGAAATTCGGGGGCAATCATCATTCTCCAAATAAGATAATGACCTTCTTCCAAATCAGTTTCTAAGAGCAAAAAACCAATGACTTTACCTGATGAGTATATAGCATGAGGAAAAACATCCCCGTTTTCTCGATAAAGCCAAGCTTCTGCTAAGGAACGTATATTAGGAGCAACAAAAGACTTGTCAGCTTCCGCAACTTCCATCTCTATAACACGTCCAAAATTAGCTTCATCCACTAATTTTAGTTCTATCATATTTCTACCTCACTTAATCCTAGCCATGCTACAAGCAGTTTAAATTAAAGAAACTTCTTTTGCCTAAGTCATTCAGAAATTTTAATCCATCTGAAATAGGACTATAAAGTTGAGCATTAAGACAATGAGTTCAACAATGAAAATGAAGGTTAGGAGCTTGTTATACATGACAATTTTCTTATAAATTTATTATCACTATTATAGCAAAATGAAGTTACATTTTGTTTACTCCCAAACTTATCAGTACCTCCGGATAGAGCTTATATTCTGCTTCATGGATTCTGGCTTCAAAGCTTTCAATGCTATCTTCTTGCAGGCGTGGGACACGGACTTGTTTGATAATTTGGCCAGTATCAATTCCGCTGTCAACCCAATGCACAGTTACGCCTGACTGATCTACGCCTGCTTGCCAGGCATCTGAAATCCCATGAGCTCCTGGAAATTCGGGTAAATAAGCTGGATGAATATTAATCATTCGCCCCTCATAGGCAGCCAGAAGAGTGGGCCCTACAATTTTCATGTAGCCTGCTAAACAAATCAAATCAATGTCATGTTTGTCAAGAAACTGGACAATTTCTTTTTCATAGGCAGCCTTAGTTTCAAATTCCTTGAGTTCAAATGTAACTGCTCTAACACCAAGTTTTTGGGCACGTTCTAAAACATAAGCATCTCGTCGATCTGAAAAGACCAGTTCAACCTTGAATTGCTCTGCAATCACTTGAAAATTTGATCCATTGCCAGATGCAAAGACGGCTATTTTTTTAGCCATTTGAAATCACCACACTAGCATCCCTTTTGGTCACGATATGACCGATATCATAGACTGGTTCGTTAAGGAGTTTCCTGACACGATTCACATTTTCCGGTGTAACTGCTAAAATCAGGCCAATCCCCATATTGAAAATATCAAACATTTCCTCATGTTTAATCTGCCCATACTTCTCAAGAGCTTTAAAAATTGGAAGAACAGGCACCTTATTTTCGTCAATTTCAGCAGCTAAATCATCTGCAAACATACGAGGAATATTCTCTGTGAAACCACCACCAGTGATATGGGCAATGCCGTTAACCAACCCTTCCTTAATAAGAGGAAGCACAGCTTTCACATAAATACGAGTTGGCTCAAGAAGAACATCTTTAAGTTTTTGACCCTCCAGTTCAGGCAGAACCTCATCTCCCGTATAATCAGCAAAGACACGACGAACAAGTGAATAACCATTCGAGTGGATGCCACTTGAAGCAAGGCCTAGGAGAATATCACCTTCGGCAACTTTGGACCCATCCAAAATCTGAGACTTTTCAGCAATACCAACTGTAAAGCCAACCAAATCATAATCCTCTTCGCCGTACATGCCTGGCATTTCTGCTGTTTCACCTCCGATAAGGGCACAGCCAGCCTGTACACAACCTTCAGCCACACCTGCAACAACTTGTTCCAACTTAGCAGGTTCATTTTTACCAGTTGCAACATAATCAAGGAAATAGAGAGGCTCCGCACCTGCGGCAATAATATCATTAACGCACATGGCTACACAATCCTGACCAATCGTATCATGTTTATCATACTGGATCGCCAGCATGAGTTTGGTACCCACACCGTCTGTTCCAGAAATAAGAACTGGTTCTTTAATACTTGTCTGGGATAAATCAAACATACCACCAAAACCACCTAGAGCTCCCATAACTCCTAATCGCTCTGTACGAGCCACGTGTTTTTTTATACGTTCAACAACTTCATATCCCGCCTCAACATCTACTCCAGATTGGGCATAAGCGTTTTTTTCTATCATAATTTTTTCCTTTTTTTGATCAAAATTCAACTAAAGTGGTACAGTCCTAGGCAGGTCCTGCTACTAATCGTCATTTCTTATATGGCTTAGGAGGCAACTATTGTCATTAACAAACTTACTGATTAACTGTTGAAATCTACTCCTGTATGCAGTTATTTCACTTTCTCAATATAAAAACTAGTTTGTTCTTCTAAACTTCGTAAATACTCGTCTTCATAATCATACAAAGGTGTTGGGTATTCCCCATCAAAATAAGCCACACAGAGCCCACCTTTTGGAGCATCCGTTTCAAGGCCTATAGCGTCAATCATGGCATCTAGAGAAAGATAGGTTAAACTATCTGCCCCAATAATGTCACATACTTCTTCGACTGTATGATTAGCAGAAATTAATTCCCTTCTTGTTTGGATGTCAATACCATAAAAACAAGGATATTTCAGTTCAGGACTACCAATTGCCACATGAACTTCAGTGGCTCCCGCTTCACGGAGCAAACTAACAATACGGCGTGACGTTGTTCCTCTGACAATAGAATCATCCACCATTACCACACGTTTTCCTTTTACCACGCCTGACACTGCTGATAACTTCATGCGAACACCCTGTTCTCGCAAGTCCTGTGTCGGTTGAATGAAGGTTCGTTGGGTGTATTGATTTTTGACCAAACCCATTTCATTTGGCAACCCAGATTCTTCAGCAAAGCCCATAGCCGCTGATAGTGATGAGTTGGGTACTCCAACCACTATATCAGCTTCATATTGAAATTCCTGCGCTAGCCTTTTTCCCATCTCCTTACGCGCCGTATGAACATTTACACCATAAATGGTAGAATCTGGACGTGCAAAATAAACATATTCCATGGAACAAATGGCTAGTTGAGTATCCGTCGTATACTGATGGTAGGTAATGCCCGAATCATCAATGACAATCAATTCTCCCGGCTTCACATCTCGAATCCATTCAGCTCCAATTACTTCAAAAGCACAGGTTTCCGAGGAAACTACCCAAGCCCCATTTTTCATTTTACCAATAGACAGCGGTCTAAAACCATTTGGATCGAGGGCAGCAATTAATTGCTTTTCTGTCATAAGTAGGTAGGCAAAACCACCTTTTACTGTATTAAGAGCTTCTTTAACTTTTCCAATAAAGTTAGACTGGTGGCTACGGCGGACCAAATGCATCAGAATTTCAGTGTCTGACGAAGCATTGAAAATAGCTCCTTCTCTCTCTAGTTCTTTCTTTAAGGAAATCGCATTGGTTAAATTACCATTGTGACATAACCCAAATTGAGCATCTGTAAACTGGTATAAGAAGGGTTGAATATTATTAATAGAAGCAGATCCTGCCGTGGCATAACGAACATGCCCAATTGCTGCATGACCTGTCAACTTAGTCAAGTCATCCTGATTTTTAAAAACATCTGATAAAAGGCCAGTGGCTCGGTGTTGATGTAGGTTACCTTCATCATTTGAGATAATACCGGCACCTTCTTGACCTCGATGCTGAAGACTATGAAGCCCAAAATAGGTTACCTGAGCTGCTTGAGGATGTCCCCATATTCCGAAGACACCACATTCTTCATTAAGAGATTTTACTTCGTACATTTATTTTTCCTAATTTCTTTTAGCAATGCTCTTTAAATCCAAAGTCACTATTACTCTTTTTAAAAACACCATGATCTGAAAATGACACTCGTGAATCGCGCTCCTCTTGTTCGCAACCTTAGTTACCAGTAAAATAACGGACTGCAGATTCAAAGAGCTTTTGGTCTTTATTCCCTGGAATATTTTGGAAAAGACCTTCTTCCCAACGTTCTGAGTGTCCCATCTTGCCAATAATTTGACCATTTTTGCTGGTAATTCCTTCGATAGCATTGACCGATCCATTTGGATTGTAGCGACTATCCATACTTGGATGACTATCAAAATCTACGTATTGACTAAAAATTTGACCATTGTCGCGCAACTCTGCGAATTCCTCTGCAGAGACAACAAACTTCCCTTCACCATGTGAAACTGGAATCACATGCACATCACCGACTTCCACACCTGAAAGCCATGGTGAATTAGTATTTGCAATGCGCGTCTCGACCATCTTAGCCACATGCTGGTTAGCATCATTGTAGAAAAGAGTTGGAGAACTCCCCTTGACATTTTCAAAATTGCCATAAGGTAAGAGTCCAGATTTAACAAGAGCTTGAAAACCATTACAGATACCTATGATAAGTCCACCTTTTTCAATAAAATTATCAATAGCAGAGCGAACCTTTTGATTGAGTAGGATGTTGACGATGAATTTGGCAGAACCATCTGGCTCATCCGCTGCTGAAAATCCACCAGCAAAGAAGATAATATTGGCCTTACTGATATTGTCAACCATTGTGTCAACTGACTGTGCAATAGCCACTTCATTCAAGGTCACAAAAGAGACCAAATGAACTTCTGCACCCGCTTGTTCAAAAGCTTTAGCTGAGTCATATTCAGAGTTTGTACCAGGAAATACCGGGATATAAACCAATGGTTTGTCAATTATTTTTTGAGTCGTGATAACTGCATCAGAGATGACAACAGGAACGTCTTCTATATCTTGACTTTGACTAAAAATAGTTGGATAAATATCTTCCAATTTGCCTTCAAAAGCTGTCAGCAACTTGGCACCCGAAAGAGTAACTCCGTTGACAGTAAGTGTAAAGTCCGCATGTGTTTTTCCAATTTTGGTTACACCTGAGATTTCTTCAGCTGAAGTAAATATAAAGCCACCAAGTTGTCCTGTCAAGCTATTGTCAAGCTCTGTCAAGGTTACAGATGCTCCAATATGATTACCAAAACTAGCTAGGGCTAAACTCTCTATAATACCCCCATATTTTATAGCTGATGCAGAACTAATCGTATGGTTAGCTTGAATACTTTCAAAGTTACTAAAATTAGCTTTTATGAGGTCAAAATCAATCTCTTCAGAAATAGTTTGACCAGGAAGATAGTAAATAGTCTCACCTGCGGCTTTAAATTCCGGAGATAAAACGTCTTGTGAGTGTGCAGTTGTAACACCAAAAGCAACCAAGGTTGGTGGTACTGTCAATTCCTCAAATGTTCCAGACATGGAATCCTTGCCACCAATGGATGGTAGACCAAGTTGAATTTGAGCTTCAATAGAACCAAGTAGTGCTGAAACGGGTTGCCCAAAGCGCTCTGCCTGTTTATCCATGCGCTCGAAATACTCTTGATAAGAGAAACGTGCTTTAGACCAGTTAGCGCCAGATGCCACCAATCGTGCTGTGGCCTCAATTACAGCATAAGCTGCACCATGATATGGTGACCACTCAGCAATGTAGGGATTGTACCCTTGAGCGATAACTGAGGCTGTTGTGGTGACACCATTTTGAACAGGTAGTTTTTGGACAGAAGCCTCGCTTGGGGTAAGTTGGTAACGACCCCCGATGGGATGATTAACTGTTGAACGACCAACAGAAGAATCAAAAAGGGTTTGAAGACCTTTCTGAGAAGCATGATTAAGATTTGAAAGCACAGTAAGTGTATCTTTTTCAAGCGTTGCTACGGATGTTATGCGACTTTCAGGCAAGTTGACAGCCTTGTCAACTACCTTTGCATCAACAACGACACGAACACCATTTGTATCCAGGAAAGAACGTTCAATGTCAACGATAGTTTGGCCATTCCAAGTCATGACTAGATTTGGCTTTTCAGTAACCATTGCTACAGTAACAGCCTTAATATTTTCTTTGGAACACTTAGTAATAAATTCCTCAGCATCTTTAGAACGAACGACAACCGCCATCCGCTCTTGGGACTCTGAAATAGCAATCTCTGTTCCATTTAATCCTTGGTATTTGAGTGGTACTTTGTTTAAATCAATTACTAAACCATCAGCCAATTCCCCAATAGCTACACAAACACCACCTGCGCCAAAGTCATTTGATTTCTTAATCAGGCGTGTTACTTCACCATTACGGAAGAGACGCTGAATTTTCCGTTCTTCGATAGCATTCCCTTTTTGGACTTCAGCACCAGCCGTTTCCACAGACTCAACGGTCTGTACTTTAGAGGAACCCGTTGCTCCACCGATACCATCACGACCTGTTTTCCCACCTAGAAGAATAACAACATCACCAGCTTCTGGTTTTTCACGGATCACATTTCCTGTAGGTGCTGCACCAACAACGGCTCCCAATTCCATACGTTTTGCGACAAATCCTGGGTGGAAGTATTCCTTAACATAAGTTGTAGCAAGACCGATTTGGTTTCCGTATGAGGAATAGCCATGCGCTGCTGTTTTTGAAATGACTTGTTGAGGGAGCTTTCCAGCACGAGTGTCAGAAATAGGTGTTGTAATGTTTCCAGCACCTGAAATACGCATCGCTTGGTAAACATATGAGCGGCCTGATAATGGATCACGAATGGCTCCACCGATACAGGTCGCTGCTCCACCAAAGGGCTCAATTTCTGTTGGATGATTATGTGTCTCATTTTTAAACATTAAGAGCCATGGCTCTTTAACACCATCAACATCCACGTCAATCTCAATGGAACAAGCATTGATTTCATCAGACACTTCCATATCATCCAAACGCCCATTCGCACGCTCATAGCGACCGAAAATTGTCGCCATATCCATAAGCGTCTGTGGCTTATCAGAACGTCCCAATTCTTCACGCATAGCAATATATTTATCGTAAGTCGCTTGTAGTTGTTTTTGAAATTTAGAAGCGGAAAAATCAATATGTTTTAATTCTGTTTCAAAAGTAGTATGACGACAGTGATCAGACCAATAAGTGTCCAAAACTCTTAACTCTGTTTCTGTCGGTACACGGCCAATTGATTTAAAGTACTCTTGAATGAAAACAAGGTCATCAACCTCCATTGCCAAGCCCTGCTCTGCCTTATAAATCTTAAACTCATTTGACGTGTAAGTCTCAAAGAAATCCAAGGTTGGGATAACCTTGTCCGACTCAGAAAAGTCATGTCGTTCAATGCCTTTTGTTATATCTTTAAATCGAGAATCAACTGGATTGAGAAGATAACGTTTTATAGCTTCAAGCTCTGTCTCTAAAATGTCTTTATTGACCAAATATAGTTGAGCCGTGTTAACCACTACATCATTGGGAGCCCCTAACAATAATAAAGCTTCTTGAGCAGATGCTGCTCTTTGATCAAACTGTCCTGGCAAACTCTCAATTGCAAAAAAAGCGGCATTAGTTAGCTCTGTGCTAATAATTTCCTCAGACAAGATACAATCTGTAACCTGTTCAGAAAAGATGTGTTTCTCTGCACGTGGAAACTCAGCAGCGGTTAATCCAAATACATCATAAACTTGAATTATACGAAGTGTTTTCAATGTCGATAACTGCAAATTATGCGTCAGTTCCTTTACTAACGACTCAGTCTTAATCTGAAAATCAGCCTTCTTCTCAATGAAAATACGTTTGTCCATAATTATGATACCAAGTCCGACCAGCAAGCGTCTGAAAAATGTCGGTAAGTTCGAAATCTTTGATTCCCTTGACGCAACCCCATCAGAGAGACTAGAACTTTCAAAGAAAGTTCAGACGTCTACAACGATGCCTCTGACTTATTCACGCGTTTTCCCTATCACTTGCCGGACGGGTTCAATTTCCTTTCATTTTCTCACTACGTTTGCCTTAATCCAGTTCTTTTAACTTCTCTAAAACAACCTCATAAACAGCTGTCAGACTACCTAAATCCCTTCGAAAGACATCCTTGTCCATATGATGCCCATCTTCATCCCAAAGACGACAATTATCTGGTGAAAATTCATCAGCTAGCAGAATATGACCATCCTTATCAAAGCCAAACTCTAGTTTAAAGTCAACTAATCGAAGACCAACTTGTTCAAACCAAGACTTTAGATAAGCATTAATACGACGTGCTTCTTGTTTGATATAAGCGATATCTTCCTCACTAGCAATTTTTAACAAGCTAATATGCTCTTCATTAAGAAAAGGATCATCCAACTCATCCTTTTTGTAGTAGAATTCAATAATAGGTGTTTCTAAAACCACTCCCTCTTCAATACCGAACCGCTTGGAAAAAGAACCTGCAGCGACATTGCGAAGTACTACTTCTAAAGGAATAATAGTCACTTTTTTGACTAATTGTTCGGTTTCTGACAAGCGTTTCACAAAATGTGTGTTTATCCCAACAGTGTTTAACTTTTCAAAAATTAAAGAAGAAATAGCATTATTTAGGCGCCCCTTCCCGTTAATAGTCTCCTTACGGGCTCCATTTAGCATCGTTGCCTGGTCCTTATAAACAGATAAAATCATGTGCTCATCTTCCGTAGCATAAAGGTCTTTGGCTTTACCTGAATAAATAAGTTGGTTAGTTTTCATAATATTCGTCTTTCGTCATTTTTTTATTTAAGAATAACATAACAAAAAATATTATTCAATTATTTGTTTACATTTATAGGTAAAATAGTTTTAAATGTTCGTTTTCTATAAAGAGAAGTAAAAATAAAAAGGCTCTATAATATCTGTAGTTGGTAAATCCGACACAGAGGTTATAGGGCTTTTTGAGTGCAGACAAAAAGTCCCATATGACCTATAATGAAAAGCGACTAAACTATCATTTAGAAAGACTCATATGGAACACATCAAGAATACCACAGAATTGCTGGGAATGAAAGACCCAAATATCAAAATCAACTTTATCCTACAGCACCAGACTCATCTTGAAATCAGAGCTACGCTGAATTGTGCAGCTTCTTGCTGCCCCCACTGTGGCGGGAAGATGATTCAGTACGGTTTCCAGAAACCCTCTAAAATGCCACTCTTGGATGCCCATGGTTTTCCAAGTCTGCTCCGACTCAAAAAACGGCGATTTCAATGCAAATCCTGTCGTCGAGTGACTGTGGCTGAGACGCCAGTCGTAGACAAGAATCATCAGATTTCCAACCTGGTCTGGCAGAAGCTTACCCAGCTGTTGACTGAAAACCGAACCAATACTAGAGCCCTTCACGTCTCTGTCTCAACCGTCCAGAGAAAGCTAGACCGGTCTAACGTTTAAAGAGGACTACACCAGGTTGCCTGAGGTTTTATCTTGGGACGAATTTGCCAGGAACAAGGGGAAATTGGCTTTTATCGCTCAAGATTTTGAGACCAGGAAATTCATCGCCCTCCTCGAAAACAATCGCCAGAATACCATCAAAAATTATTTCTACCGCTACCCGAGAAAGGTCAGAGAACAGGTCAAAGTCGTGACCGTGGACATGTCTGGTGCTTACATTCCAATCATCAAGCAACTATTTCCTAAGGCTAGAATTGTGTTGGATAGGTTTCACATCGTCCAACATCTTGGCAGAGCAATGATGACCACTCGAATCGCTATCATGAAGACCTTTGACAAGAAATCTCTGCCTTATCGTGCCCTTAAAAATCACTGGCGCCTTTTTCAGAAAGACAGCCAAAAACTGTCTAATAATCGTTTTTATTCCAAGACCTTTAGACAGACCCTCAAGCCTCAGGAAAGCGTGGACAAGACACTTCAATTCTCAGACGAACTCCGTTATTACTACGATTTCTACCAGCTCCTGCTCTTCCATTTTCAAGAAAAACGAACAGAGGTTTTCTTTGAAATCATCGAGGATAACACGGAGCTCGTCACTCCGACCTTCAAAAAGTTTTTTGTGACCTTCCGCAAACTCAAACCTTACATCGAAAATGCCCTCCAGTTCGACTATTCTAACGCCAAGCTCGAGGCTACCAACAAACTCATCAAGGACATCAAACGATCAGCCTTCGGCTTTCGCAATTTTAAGAACTTTAGATCTAAAATCCTCCTCGCTTTGAACATACAAAAAGAGAGAGCCAATCTGGTTCTCTCTAGGGTTTAGACCCGCTACCAACTACAGTTGACAAAGAGCCAATAAAAAAGAGCTTGCGCTCTTTGTCTACTCTAATATCACCCTAAGCCAAACGGTTGACCAAATAATCTAACATATCTCCCATAGACTTCATCCCATCAACATCTTCATCTGGAATAGCGATATGAAATTCATCTTCAATATTAATCACAAATTCCACCAATTCAATAGAATCAACAGCTAAATCATCTTTTAGACTTGTTTGCTCTGTAATAGTGAGTTCTAGGTGACTCCTTTGTTTTTGGATTAATGCAATCAATCTCTCTAAAATAGCTTCTCTAGTCATCTGTTTCAGTCTCCTTGGCAAATTCTTCCACCAATTGCCCAACAACCTGTGTCTCTAGCATAGTGCGTACTTGTTTAATCGTTGAAAAGATAGCCTTAGCATCGCTTGAACCATGGGATTTCACAACAGGTGCCTTTAAACCAAATAAAACCGCTCCACCAGCACTAGAATAATCTAAAGAATTCTTCATGTCATAAAGGCTATCTTTCAAGAGAAGGGCTCCTATTTTTGCTTTCAGACCACCCGATTTAATAACCTCCTTGAGTTGTCCCATAATACTAATCGCAGTTCCCTCTATGGCTTTCAAAACTGCGTTTCCTGTGAAACCATCTGCGACTACAACATCTGCAACACCTGACATCAAATCACGCGCTTCCACATTCCCTACAAAGGTTAAATTGGAATCTGCAGCCAAAAGATTATAAGTTTCCTTACGAAGCGAATCCCCCTTAGTGGCCTCTGTTCCATTGTTTAACAAACCAACACGAGGCTTATGAACACCTCGAACATTCTTCGCGTAAAAAGAACCCAAAATCGCATATTGATGCAAATGTGCTGCTGTATTTTCAGCATTGGCGCCAAGGTCTAACATATCAAAACCTTTACCATCTGTGGTGGGAATAGTTGATAATAATCCTGGACGATCAACACCTTTGATACGCCCTACAACAAATAAACCCGCGGCTAAAAGGGCACCTGTATTTCCTGCTGAAAGAATGGCATCTGCCTCTCCCTCTTTAACAGCCTTAGCTGCTAAAACCATCGACGCATTCTTTTTTCGACGAATGGCTTTCGCAGGCTCATCTTCTGAATAAATTTTCTCATCAGTATGGATAATAGAGACCCGATCAGAGGGAACAAGGTAAGCCTCAATTTGAGCCTGATCTCCATAAAGTTGAATGTCAATATCTGGAAAAGTTTCTATTGCCTGATTCACACCTTCAATGATGGCTTTAGGAGCGTTGTCTCCGCCCATAGCATCTATTGCAATTTTCTTCATTTTTACTCCTTTGATTTCATTTCATCTTTTTAATATCACTTATCATAACGTCATTATTATAGCACAATCTAAGGACATTTCCCATTTAGAACCAAGAAAGACTCAGCTAGTCCTTTGGTTTCATAATATCTCCCCATTTAGCTAAATCATCAATAAACGTTTTACTTTTTAACTTGATTCCTACATAGTCATGATATAACTCATCAATAAAATAACGAAGTTTTCTTTTCATCTCATCATTTAAGGAAATGGTTCTCAATTCATCAAACTGAATAGTTTGAAAACGGTCTAGTAAATAGATGACATTAGGATCTAGATGATTCCGGTAATCATCTTTATGATAATGTTCAGGGCAAAGCACACCCGAATAGTGATGTGAAAAATCAAATGGTAAACCGACACGATGACAAAAAACACAGTCATGAAAGTTTATTCTAATCCCAAAACGCTCTAAAACTTGGATTTCAAAAATGTTGGTCAAAACCTCGTAATCCAACCCCTCTTCCATTAAATCAAGTGTCTTTTTCAAAAAGGCAAAGAGGTGAGGATCTGGCTCATTATCTGAAATAGCAGCATCTGCCAAAGCCACTACATAGCTCGCATAGGAAAGTCGAAAAAGATCCTGATTAATCTGTTGATAAGTATCCACATGATTGTAGTCGTCAATATAAGAAAGACCTGATTCGTTCAACTTAAATATAAAGTCAGCAGCCGTTAAAGGTTGAATGACGGAAGAAAGTTTAGAACGACTAATATGTTTCACGAAAAACATACGTTTGCCTGCTGCCTCTGTGAATATCTTGACCAATTTATCATCTTCTCGATAATTTCTATTAAAAAGAACAATTCCCAATGACTCGTTTAACTGCATATTCCTCGCCACATCTTTTCTCAGATTTAGCCCATTCAGAGCATTAAATACAGCTCTTATTATACCCAAAATCTTAGAAAATTGCATGACCAACATTACTTCACTAGCCTTGCCTAAAACCTCTCATATTAAGGAAGAGTAGTCCCATTAAAACAAATAAACTTAGCTAGTAAAAAGAAAGAGACATAAAAAAAGCCTGAGACATAAGGTCTCAAGCTTCATCAACTTATTATTTCCCCATTTCAAATAAAGGTGATAATGGACGTTTTTCATGAATACGAATAATAGCTTCCGCAACCAAATCAGCAATCGAGATTTGTTCAATTTTATCAATGAGACGTTCTTCTGGCAGATAAATAGTATCAAGAACAATTAGTTTTTCGATAGCCGAACGTTGAATATTATCAAGTGCTGGCCCAGAAAGAACTGGATGCGTACATGACGCATACACAGCTGTTGCACCCGCTTCAGCAAGGGCATCTGCTGCATGGCAAATAGTCCCTGCGGTATCAATCATATCATCAATCAAGATACACTTCTTACCCTCAACATTACCGATAATATTCATCACTTCACTGGTGTTCATTTTATCCACACTACGACGCTTATCAATAATTGCAATTGGTGTTTGGAGGAATTGTGCTAACTTACGCGCACGAGTCACACCACCATGGTCAGGACTGACAACGACAACATCTTCACCCACTAAACCATGACGATCAAAATAATCTGCAATTAAAGGTGCACCCATCAAGTGATCAACTGGAATATCAAAGAACCCTTGAATTTGAGCAGCATGCAAATCAACCGTTAATAAGCGATCTACACCAGCAACTTCTAACATATTAGCAACTAATTTAGAAGTAATCGGTTCACGAGAACGTGCTTTACGGTCTTGGCGTGCATAGCCGTAGTAAGGCATTACAACTGAAATTTTCTCTGCACTAGCTCGTTTCAACGCATCAACCATGATCAAGATTTCCATCAAGTTGTCATTCACTGGCGAGCTAGTTGATTGCAAAATAAAGACATGATGACCACGAATTGATTCTTCAATATTTACTTGAATTTCACCATCTGAAAACTGACGTACAGTAGACTTTCCAAGTTGAATCCCCATTGCAGACGCAACTTTTTCTGCTAATTCCTTGTTTGACGATAAGGCAAACAATTTTAAATCAGAATAAGACATTTTTTCCTCCAAAGCTTTAATCCTATACTATTTTAACGTTTTTTAAAGTATTTATCAAATGAAATTAAAAAGGCAACTCACAAAACTTCTTTCCTTTATTTCTTTTCTTTATTTTGGGAAAGAAATAAAAAAGGTTAGAACAGAACTATTCTAACCTAAACGATTATTAATGTGGGTAGATAAATACAACTCCAGATGGGTTAAACCAGCCACGGTGGTCAGCAATATACTGTTTACCACTATAGTTTGATTCCATCACTCGAATATTTGATGAACTTTGAACTTCAACAACTACTGCGACGTGACCATAACCGCCATCATTCCAAACCGCAATAGCTCCTGCCATAGGTGTAGATCCTACAGAGTAGCCCGCTGCTTGAGCACTTGCAGCCCATTGTCCACCATTACCCCAATTGTTTCCTGCCCATGGAGCTAATGATTTTGCACCCCATGTACATTGTCCTACTGGGTAATTATTAACAGAACTATATGAAACTTGTGGTCTTGCTACAGATGCTACTGGTGTTGCAGAAGGTGCTGTAACTGAAGCTGGAGCAGCTGGGCTTTCAGCTATCATAGCTACTGGTGCAACGATTGTAGCTTTTGCTTCCTCAACAGAAGCTGCTTGTTGAGCTGCCTGTTCTTGAGATTTAGCTTTAGCTGCTTGTTCTGCTGCTAAAGCCTGAGCAGCTGCTTGTTCTGCTGCCTCTTTTTGAGCTACTAAGCTTGCTTTGTCTTCGTTAGCAGTAGCCAATTGAAGAGCTAGATTAGCAGTTGCAGCTTCTAAGTTTGCTTGTTGAGTACGTAAAGTATTTTGATTTTCTTCAATCATTGCCATATTAGCAGCAATGGTGTTGATGGCTTCTTGATTAGCCGCTTGTTTTTCTTCAAGTGAAGCTTTATCAGCTTTTTGTTGCTCTAACATTTTAGCATTAGCAGAGACTGCTTTGTTAATAGCAACTAAACGAGTAACCATGTCAGAAATTGACTTAGAATTTAAAAGCGCATTGATGTAACTAGATGTTTCATTATTCTTATAAGCGCTACGTGCTTGATTTTTCAGTTTTTCGTTACGAGCAATAATTTGGCTTGTAAGAGATTGAATTTCTTGTTCGAATCCTTTTGAAAGTTCTTCAAGTTCTGAATTTTTTGCTGTTAATTTATCTTGTTCAGATTGTAATGAACTAACTTTTGCCTGTAATGCATTAACTTGATTCTGAGCAGATTGCTGTTCTGCAGTTAAGGCTGAGATTCTTGAGTTAGCATCAGAGATTTTGGTATCAAAATTATCCGCGCTAACTACAGTAGCTGCTCCAAGGGTTACACCACTTACAAGAACGGCTGATAAAATTCTTTTTTTCATAATTAAAAAATTACTCCTTTTTCGATAAGACATCTTATATTTTATCAAAAAAACAAGCATTTAATATTACGCAATTGTTACAGTTATATGTAATAATCACTAAAATTCCCTTCTTATTTATTAGGCGACATGTAAAATCAAAAAACTCTCCCAACTATATAGACCGTATTTCTGAAATGTTATCAGATTGAAACTATTACCAATTGTATTTAAAGCATTGTTCCCTTTTTATCAGACTTACTAAAGTTATGTTTTTCTTATCCACAGATATAAACTACAATTAATAAACTTTTCCACAGGTTAATAACAAAAAATAAGGTTATAGTCATTTAGTAGTATAACCCATTACACTATTCCCTCACAACAAAGAAATGATTGAAATCATTTACAAGTAACTTATGTACTTCCTCAAAGAAATTCGTCTCTCTAATTTCTGTAATGGGTAAAACACCCATAGGAATTATTAGCCTTTCGGCGCAAACTGAATCGGTTACACTAAACTAGACAGAATTTATAAAGTGTTCTACACTAAAGAAAATAGGAGAACAGATATGTCTAGAAAAATACGTCGCCACTTCACCGATGATTTTAAGCAACAAATTGTTGACCTTTACAATGCTGGTAGAAAGCGTAGCAGTCTCATCAAGGAATATGAGCTAACCCCTTCCACCTTCGATAAGTGGGTTAGACAAGCCAAAACAACAGGTTCATTCAAGTCTGTTGATAATCTGACAGATGAACAGCGGGAGCTGATTGAACTCAGAAAATGCAATAAAGAACTCGAAATGCAATTAGATATCCTAAAGCAAGCGGCGGTGATTATGGCACAAAAAGGGAAATAATCACTGCTAATAAGGATAACTATAGCATTTCAGCCATGTGTCGCTGGCTGAATATGCCACGCTCAAGTTATTACTATCAAGCCGTGGAGTCAGTATCTGAAACGGAGTTTGAAGAAACTATTAAAAGAATTTTCCTCAAGAGCAAGTCCAGATACGGATCCAGAAAAATCAAAATATGCTTGAATAACGAAGGTATTACACTTTCACGTCGTCGGATTCGACGCATTATGAAGCGACTCAATTTGGTTTCTGTTTATCAGAAAGCCACCTTCAAACCACATTACAGAGGCAAGAATGAAGCCCCTATTCCCAACCATTTAGACAGGCAATTTAAGCAAGAAAGACCACTACAAGCCTTAGTCACTGACTTAACCTATGTTCGTGTAGGCAATCGTTGGGCTTATGTTTGCCTTATTATTGACCTATACAACCGTGAAATCATCGGCCTGTCTCTTGGTTGGCACAAAACCGCTGAACTCGTTAAGCAAGCCATTCAAAGCATCCCTTACGCCCTGACCAAAGTCAAGATGTTCCATTCAGATCGTGGCAAAGAGTTTGATAATCAGTTAATTGATGAAATATTGGAAGCCTTTGGAATCACACGTTCGCTTAGTCAGGCTGGTTGTCCTTATGACAATGCCGTAGCTGAAAGTACGTATCGTGCTTTCAAAATTGAATTTGTTTATCAAGAAACCTTTCAATCGCTGGAAGAACTAGCTCTTAAGACTAAAGACTATGTTCATTGGTGGAATTACCACCGCATTCATGGTAGTCTCAACTACCAAACACC
>NZ_UHFH01000003.1:0-22500 GCF_900459225.1 Streptococcus dysgalactiae subsp. dysgalactiae | reverse complement strand
CTCTTTGAATGAATAGCTGCTTCTAAGCTAACATCCTAGTTGTCTGTGCAACCCCACATCCTTTTCCACTTAACATATATTTTGGGACCTTAGCTGGTGGTCTGGGCTGTTTCCCTTTCGACTACGGATCTTAGCACTCGCAGTCTGACTGCCGATTATATCTCGTTGGCATTCGGAGTTTATCTGAGATTGGTAATCCGAGATGGACCCCTCACCCAAACAGTGCTCTACCTCCAAGAGACTTAACATCGACGCTAGCCCTAAAGCTATTTCGGAGAGAACCAGCTATCTCCAAGTTCGTTTGGAATTTCTCCGCTACCCACAAGTCATCCAAGCACTTTTCAACGTGCCCTGGTTCGGTCCTCCAGTGCGTCTTACCGCACCTTCAACCTGCTCATGGGTAGGTCACATGGTTTCGGGTCTACAACATGATACTAAAACGCCCTATTAAGACTCGGTTTCCCTGCGGCTCCGTCTCTTCAACTTAACCTCGCATCATATCGTAACTCGCCGGTTCATTCTACAAAAGGCACGCTCTCACCCATTAACGGGCTCGAACTTGTTGTAGGCACACGGTTTCAGGTTCTATTTCACTCCCCTCCCGGGGTGCTTTTCACCTTTCCCTCACGGTACTGGTTCACTATCGGTCACTAGAGAGTATTTAGGGTTGGGAGATGGTCCTCCCAGATTCCGACGAGATTTCGCGTGTCTCGCCGTACTCAGGATACTGCTAGGGCTCAAAAGAATTTTAAATACGAGGCTATTACTCTCTTTGGCTTACCTTCCCAGGTAATTCTTCTATCCTTTTAAAGTCCCATGTCGCAGTCCTACAACCCCGAGAAGTAAACTTCTCGGTTTGCCCTCCTGCCGTTTCGCTCGCCGCTACTAAGGCAATCGCGTTTGCTTTCTCTTCCTGCAGCTACTTAGATGTTTCAGTTCACTGCGTCTTCCTTCTCATAACCTTAACAGTTATGGATACTAGCCAGTAGCTAGTGGGTTCCCCCATTCGGACATCTCTGGATCAGCGCTTACTTACAGCTCCCCAAAGCATTTCGTCGTTAGTCACGTCCTTCTTCGGCTTCTAGTGCCAAGGCATCCACCGTGCGCCCTTATTAACTTAACCTTATCTTTTACTAGTATATCTTAACTAGAAAAACTCTTGATTATTCACAGCGTTTTCGGTTTATTTTCTTGTTACTATTCGTACAATCAATTTCTTGATCGTGGAATTTGATATAGATATTCAATTTTCAATGGACAGTTTTTAGGATATCTCTATCCTAATGGAGCCTAGCGGGATCGAACCGCTGACCTCCTGCGTGCAAAGCAGGCGCTCTCCCAGCTGAGCTAAGGCCCCACAAGACCTCTCAAAACTAAATAAGACGACCCTAACGTGTTCCATTTCCTTAGAAAGGAGGTGATCCAGCCGCACCTTCCGATACGGCTACCTTGTTACGACTTCACCCCAATCATCTATCCCACCTTAGGCGGCTGGCTCCTAATAGGTTACCTCACCGACTTCGGGTGTTACAAACTCTCGTGGTGTGACGGGCGGTGTGTACAAGGCCCGGGAACGTATTCACCGCGGCGTGCTGATCCGCGATTACTAGCGATTCCGACTTCATGTAGGCGAGTTGCAGCCTACAATCCGAACTGAGATTGGCTTTAAGAGATTAGCTTGCCGTCACCGGCTTGCGACTCGTTGTACCAACCATTGTAGCACGTGTGTAGCCCAGGTCATAAGGGGCATGATGATTTGACGTCATCCCCACCTTCCTCCGGTTTATTACCGGCAGTCTCGCTAGAGTGCCCAACTTAATGATGGCAACTAACAATAGGGGTTGCGCTCGTTGCGGGACTTAACCCAACATCTCACGACACGAGCTGACGACAACCATGCACCACCTGTCACTCCTGCCCCGAAGGGAAAGTCTATCTCTAGACCGGTCAGGAGGATGTCAAGACCTGGTAAGGTTCTTCGCGTTGCTTCGAATTAAACCACATGCTCCACCGCTTGTGCGGGCCCCCGTCAATTCCTTTGAGTTTCAACCTTGCGGTCGTACTCCCCAGGCGGAGTGCTTAATGCGTTAGCTCCGGCACTAAGCCCCGGAAAGGGCCTAACACCTAGCACTCATCGTTTACGGCGTGGACTACCAGGGTATCTAATCCTGTTTGCTCCCCACGCTTTCGAGCCTCAGCGTCAGTTACAGACCAGAGAGCCGCTTTCGCCACCGGTGTTCCTCCATATATCTACGCATTTCACCGCTACACATGGAATTCCACTCTCCCCTTCTGCACTCAAGTTCTCCAGTTTCCAAAGCGTACAGTGGTTGAGCCACTGCCTTTAACTTCAGACTTAAAGAACCGCCTGCGCTCGCTTTACGCCCAATAAATCCGGACAACGCTCGGGACCTACGTATTACCGCGGCTGCTGGCACGTAGTTAGCCGTCCCTTTCTGGTTAGTTACCGTCACATGGTGGATTTTCCACTCCCACCATCATTCTTCTCTAACAACAGAGCTTTACGATCCGAAAACCTTCTTCACTCACGCGGCGTTGCTCGGTCAGACTTCCGTCCATTGCCGAAGATTCCCTACTGCTGCCTCCCGTAGGAGTCTGGGCCGTGTCTCAGTCCCAGTGTGGCCGTTCACCCTCTCAGGTCGGCTATGTATCGTCGCCTTGGTGAGCCGTTACCTCACCAACTAGCTAATACAACGCAGGTCCATCTCATAGTGATGCAGTTGCACCTTTTAAATGAAAGACATGGGTCCTCCATTGTCATGCGGTATTAGCTATCGTTTCCAATAGTTATCCCCCGCTATGAGGTAGGTTACCTACGCGTTACTCACCCGTTCGCAACTCCTTGAACCGGTGCAAGCACCAGTCCTCAGCGTTCTACTTGCATGTATTAGGCACGCCGCCAGCGTTCGTCCTGAGCCAGGATCAAACTCTCATTAAGATGTGTTTGAACTTACTCGTTCTTTCTGTCGCTGACAGATTTATTTCTCGTTTCTTTGACGGGTAATATGTCTTCATATCACCCTCACATTTGGTTCGTCTTATTCAGTTCTCAAAGGTCTTGTCCTCTTTCGAGACAACTATTTTATTCTATCAACTTTTACTAACTTTGTCAACAGCTTTTTTACTCTTTTTTCCGAATAATTTCAGTCGCCAACGCCTGATCAGCTGACAGCTTTATTAGTATACGATATTTAACCCCTTGATGTCAACAGCTTTTTCGCAGTTTTATGTCGTTTTTTACATTTTTATTGAAATTGCATAACACAGGTAATTTTCTCATAAAAGATTTTTTTATTCTGGGTATTACATCACACAAAAATAATAATCAAAGGTAAAAGCACCCTATAAGTTGGGATAATTCGTCCTTTCTCATAGAATGCTTCTATAATTCTGTATATCTAAATGATTATCTTTTAACTCTTAACTATTTTCTTTGGAATGTTTATAGCCATAAAAAATATAAACAAACGTTCCTACTACTGTCGTTAACGTAAAAGCAATCCAAGTAAAAGCCATATATTGACTCATAAAGGAAGCACAAATGACAATGGCTAATAGAGGTAAAAATGGCATTAATGGCGTTTTGAATTCTCCAGCTTTGGGTTTTCCTTCAATTTTCCTAAGTCTAATAATTGCTATCGACATTATTACCAAATATGCTAGGGTACAAATGTTAACAAATTCTGCGAGACTCGCTAATGGAAATAAACCAGCACAAATCATCGCAAGTACTCCCACTAAGATAGTCGCATTTTTAGGAACCTTACTTTTTTCAGTAAGGGAATAAAGAGATTTTGGTAGCAATCCATCTCTACTTATACTATAAACCGTTCTAGCTAAGGCATAGGTCATCGAAATACATACCGTAATAAGCGTTAAAATGGCAACAATAGAAACATAATCTGCCGCCCAATAAAGGCCGATACTACGTAAAGCAAAAGCGACAGCATCCGGTACATTTAATAGGGTATAATGGACAATACCAGTCAGAATCATTGTGACAACAATATACAATACTGTAACAATAGTCAAGGATAAAACAATTCCTTTTGGGATTGTTTTTTGTGGTTCTTTCACTTCATCAACTGTCATTGAAATAGATTCAAACCCCAGGAAAGCAAAGAACATGACAGAAGCTCCTGAAAATATACCTGATTGACCTCCGTAAATTTGACCTAAGCCATATGGAGCAAAGTTGCTCCAATTTTCACCATTTATAAAGAAGAGGCCTACAATAATAAATAAAGCAAGAGCTGAAAATTTCAATAGCACTAAAAAGCTATTGAATCTTAACGCTGCTTTGGAGTTCATTAAAACAATGCCTGTTACAAAAATCATTACCAATACAGGAAGAAGGTCTATATATGTCCCATTTTTAGGATCAAATGTTCCATTTAGAGGAGTTGGTAAAGCTATTCCATAGTTAGCTAGTAAACCTTTTAAATAGCTTCCCCATCCAACTGCAACACTGGATACGGCCGTTAGGAATTCCATAATAATGTACCAGCCTACAATCCAAGCAGGAAATTCCCCTAAAGTTGCATAAACATAACTATAAGCTCCGCCATTTGACGGAATTCGTGATGCAAATTCTGCATAAAATAAAGCTAGAATACCGATTGCAATTGCTGAAATAACAATCGAAATTGTCAAAGCTGGCCCTGCATAATTAGCAGCACCAATACCTGTAATGGTAAAAATCCCTGTACCAACCATTGAACCTAGACCTAAAAAGACTAAATCAGTTACTTTAAGGTGTCTATGCATCTCGGTTCTATTAGCATGTTTCTGTTTTTTTCGAAAAATAGTCATCTTGTCACTTTCTATATAGTACACAGTTATCTACTAAGTTTATCACAGTTATTAATGATTGTAAATTTTACTTCTGGTAATCTCCACGCCGTACGCATGAAAACTTTCTCTTCATCCTTTTGTGCCCGGACATCAATTTTGAAAAGATTCCTTTTTAAATCAATCATCTGCTTAGCCTCTTTCTCCAAATAATTGGACTAAATAATCTTCCAAATGGACAGAAATATACCGTTGTTTGCGACGATAACTGAGGTCTTTTTTAGGAAATACCATCACTTTGAGAAAATATAAGCACATTTTTCGGATAAGATTTAGGTTAAATGCGGCTCTTTTATCCAATGTCTGATGATGATCTTCATGATAAACAACGTCCAATAACCAGTGCATACTCTCTATCTGCCAATGACCTCGTACACAATTGGCAAATGTGAGGACATCCGGCTTAAAGCTAAAGATAAAATAACGTTTCTCTTGACTCAGCTGATCATCCTTATCAATCGTGTGACGAGTCATCCCAATACCACGTAACTTATGCCATTTGGGATGGTTTTGACACAACCATTTGATATCGGAAGACACCCAGTATTCTCTAACTTCAATCTGTCCCCTAGATTTTTCAACAGTCTGATAATACTGTCCATTTTCTTGGAGTTCTTCCAATAAGTTGACATCACTAAAATAAAGAGCAATATCATCATAAAGTGTTTCTTGATTTCCTTTGACGGCTAAGCAATAGTCTGCTTTACCTTTAATGATCGTATCAACGATAGCCGTCTGCGTGCCCATTGCGTCTATCGTTACAATGCTTTTACGGATATCAATCGTCCGCAATAACTGAGGAATGGCAACAATTTCATTACTTTTCTCCTCAACCGCTACCTGTCCCAAACTAAGATGATGACCCCCATCATAAGCCGTTACAATATGAACAGGCTTCTGATTTTTACCTCGATTGCCTCGAATCGTTTTACCGTCCACTGAAATCAGTTGATGAACGGCATCTAAGCTTGTCAATGATTGCTCAAATTGAACTTTAAGCTCTTTTAAACGGTCTGAATTAACAAGACTAATCACACGCTCTAAGGTATCATGAGACGGACAACCTTCACTCAAATCAACGTAGGTCGCAAACAATGGTTCATTCATTTCAATAAAATCTTCCATCTCCTTCCAGGTTTCAATGCCGGCTAACTGACAAACGAAGACAAGAAATAGAATGGTTAATAAGGGGTAGCGAATTTTCCAAGATTGACGACTATCCAATTCAACTGCGCAATCATCAATAGAAATAATAAAATCAATCATCGTAGTAACCTCATCTATAGTGTACTACTTTGATTGATTTTGTCATTATGAATCTAGTTTTCTGAAAACAAAAGTTTCTTCATGCGTTTGGCGTGTGGTAATCTCGCGTGCTTGAATAAAGAAACTAAGTCTAGAGAGTCTAGAACTTAGTTTCTCTATGATAATTTACCCTATTAATCAGCAGATTTTGTTTCTGATTCTGTCATCTTATCTTTGATTTCATCATAAGATAAAGCATGAACTTCTTTATCATCATCCTCTGGATTATTTGGCATTTTACCAGTTTCATAAATGGATTTAATTTGTGCAGCATCCAAAGTTTCATATTTAAGGAGGGCTTCTGCAATCAATTTGTGAGTTTCACGATTTTCTTTAATGATGTCTGCTGCTTGATTACGCGCTTGATTTAAGAGTTCACGTACTTCATCATCAATCATTTGTGATGTTTGAGCAGAGTAAGATTTTTCAGGAGACAACTGACCTGGCATCATAGCATGGTTACCCTCATATTGAACCGGGCCAAGTTTGTCACTCATTCCATACTCTGTAACCATCGCTCTTGCCATTTGAGTAGCTTGTTCAAAGTCATTTGAAGCACCTGTTGTCTGCGCATTAAAAATAATTTCTTCAGCGACACGACCACCCATAAGACCAGCTAATTGCTCTTTTAAATCATCTTTTGATAAGAGCATTTGATCTTCTTTAGGAAGGGCAATCATGTAACCACCAGCTCGTCCACGAGGAACAATGGTTACTTTATGGACTACACGCGCATTAGATAGTACTAAACCAACGATAGTATGCCCAGCTTCATGGTAAGCCACCATTTCTCTTTCTCTTTGTGAAATCGTGCGGTCTTTCTTAGAAGGCCCAGCAATAACGCGGTCTTCTGCTTCATCAATATCGCTGGCATCAATCTTCACTTTGTTTCGACGAGCAGCTACAAGAGCAGCCTCATTCAATACATTTTCAAGATCAGCACCAACGAATCCTGGTGTTTGCTGAGCAACCACTTTTAAATTAACATCATCTGCAAGAGGTTTATTTTTAGCATGAACGCGTAAAATAGCTTCACGACCTTTTACATCAGGTCTACCAACTAATACTTTACGGTCAAATCGTCCTGGCCTTAACAAAGCAGGATCTAAAACATCACTACGGTTTGTTGCGGCAATAACAATAATGTTTTCATTACCCTCAAAACCGTCCATTTCAATCAGTAATTGATTGAGGGTTTGTTCTCTCTCATCGTTACCACCGCCCATACCAGCGCCACGGCGACGACCAACAGCATCAATTTCATCGATAAAGATAATAGCACGTTCAGCTTTTTTAGCATCTTCAAACAAAGAACGCACACGGCTAGCTCCGACACCAACGAACATTTCAACAAAGTCTGAACCTGAAATGCTAAAGAACGGAACTCCCGCTTCACCAGCAACTGCTTTAGCGAGTAAAGTCTTACCTGTCCCTGGAGGGCCCTCTAAGAGGACACCTGCCGGAATACGCGCTCCCAATGCTTTATACTTCTTAGGATTTTTCAAGAAGTCAACAACTTCCACTAACTCTTGTTTTTCCTCTTCAGCACCTGCAACGTCTGTAAATCTTACTTTGACATCACCTTTTGATTGAGATTTAGCTTTGTTTTTACCAAAACTCATGGCTCCACGAGCTCCGCCACCACCTTGGTTCATCATCATCATCATGAAAGCGGCAAAGATAACAATTGGGAGAAAACTCATCAAAAAGGTAATCCAAGTCCCACTTGAACTTTCTTGTTTGACTGTGATTTCTGTTCCGTTTTTATCAGCAGCCGAAGTCATTTCTTTTAAAATGGAATCATTTGGGAGAACCAAAGACGAAAACTCTGTCACTTGAGCTGACGCATCGCCCCCTAAAAAAGAGAGACCTGGGTCGATAGAAACTTTTTGAGCTTTCTCATATTTTCCTTTTACTTCGATAATGCTGCCACTAGGTTGGTAGCTTAGAGATTTGATATCACCAGCTTTAAGATGTTTGATTAATTTTGAATAACTAATCTGTTGGCTTTGTGTGCTTGTTCCTTTAAGATAAAATTGAAATCCTGTGATAACAACAATAATCATTAAAATATAGATAAAGGAGTTTTTGACAAAACCATTATTTTTATTATTTTTCATATAGTAATCATTGACCTTTTTCTATTTTGAATAGACTTCTTCTTTTAACACACCTACATAAGGAAGGTTACGATAATTTTCAGCATAGTCTAAGCCAAAACCAACAATAAATTCATTTGGGACATTATAACAAATATAGTCTGCTTCAATGTCAACAACACGTCCTTCTGGTTTATCAAAGAGTGTTGCAATTTTAATCGTATTGGCTTTACGATATTTAAACATATCGCGTAAATATTTTAGAGTACGACCAGTATCGATAATATCTTCGATAAAGATAATGTCTCTTCCTTCAATATTGGTATCCACATCTTTTAAGATTTTCACTTCGCCACTACTAGAGGTGCCACCATGGTAACTTGAAACTACCATAAAATCAATTTCGACATGAGTATCAATATGTTTCATTAATTCAGCCATAAAAGGAACGGACCCTTTTAAGACACCGACCATCAAAGGATTTTTACCTTGGTAATCTTTTGTAAGTTGTTCGCCAAGTTCTTTTGTTTTTTGGATAATTTGTTCTTCAGAGTAAAGAATTTTTTGAATATCTTGCTCAAGCATGCTGTCACCTTTTTTCTAATTTATCAATATACAGTTTAGCCAACATTATATCATGTTTACAAGCTTTTCTCAAATAAGTTTTATCACCGGCTAATACAAAAATAACTTCTCCATCTTGTTCTCCTACAATAGCATTTTGCCGCTCAGCTATGCTCAGTTTATCATCTATAAAAAGTCGTCTTAGTTTTTTTGAGAAATTGCCAAAAGAAAGACGGTCACCCGCTTGACGATGTCGTAGGATAATGGGTGACAAACTATGCATGGGAATACTTTTTGGGTCCTTATGTGCCAAATCTTCTGTCGTGAATAAAAAATGATGGTTACAGTACCAGATAGCGTTACCGTATTTTATCACTTTTTGATCGTTGAGAAACTCAGTCTCAGGAATGATTTTCGTGATGTTGAATGATGACTGATTTATCAAAAGATAGTAGCCATTTTTTAAGGGATAATTTCCTTGCTTTGCTTTTTGAAGTAAGTGTAATAGTTGGTTAAATTGAGATTTTTTCAACTGTAAATCTGGAAAGTTTTCCAAATAATCTTGTAATAAAAAATACTGCACCGAAGCAGTTTGTGCTCTAAACTCTGCCAAATGAGTGATTGTTATTTTTGTTGTCAACTCTGTAAACGCTTGAAAAAGTAGTTGATTTTCTATCGCTAATTGATTAAGGCTTTGTACAAGTTGCGGGTTTTCTTTCTCCAGTAAAGGTAAGTACTGATTTCTCACTCGGTTCCTAAAAACAGTTGTTTCTTCATTTGAAGTATCTTCGAAATGAAAAATATTAGGCAAGTCATCTTTTGAAAAAGGTAAAAATGGTCGTATCAGTTGCCCATTTCCAAATGGTTGAACAGGTTTTATACCTGATAAGTGCCTTAATCTACTTCCTCTTATAAGTCGCATTAGAATTGTTTCTGCTTGATCATCTAGATGGTGTGCTGTCACTAGAGCAGAATACTGTTCATTTTGCATGATTTTTCGACAAAAATGATAACGCCAATCCCGCGCAGCTTTTTCAGAAAAAGTTCCTTCAAAATGGGAAATGTAAATAGGAACACTATGATTGTTTGCCCACTGCCGTAAATAGTCTTCTTCTATTTCCGACTCAATTCTCTGCTTATGATTGATGTGAGCAATCCCAATACTGATTTGTAAATTTTCTTGAAATAAATGCAAAAAGTGCAGCAAATTCATTGAATCTACTCCACCAGATACAGCTATTAAAACACGCCGATGATTGTCGAAATAGGCTTGTTTTTTTATCTCGTTATAAATTTCTTGATATGTTGTCATTTTAAAATAGCATAAACATCATCTGCAATAGCTGTGATGTCATCATAGGTTGCTTTATCTGTAAAGATAGATAAGACAAAAGGAGTATCAGCATAAATGATGGCAACATCATGCTTGTAATCATAGGCATCACCAATTTTGTGGGCCACAGGAACAGTAATATTTTTTGAAATGCGTTGTTGATCAAAGTCAGTATCGGAAAGATAAGAAATAATGTGTCCCTTTTGATAGTAAATAGCTTCCATCACATTAGCTGCTGCACGAGAAGATAAGAATCGTTTTTCCATATCCCAATCACTTCCTGCCAAGGATTTTATTTCTGTTTGAAAAGCTTGGTCATACTGATGGCATAAATAATATCCTAAAATATTGGTGGCAACATTATCTGAATTTTGAGCAACAGCTTTCAATAAGGTACTAACTTTATAGTCTTCTTTATCAGCTTTCTTACTAATTTTACCACTTCCAGATGGATCGTAATCCCCATAAAAATGATTCACATCATCGATATATCTGAGAAGTTTGTTTTCTGTCACTTTCTTTTCTTGAAGTTGCTTTTGAACACTGTAAAGAGGGGCTAACTTTGCAATACTAGCTGCATACATTTCTTTATCTGCATTAATTCCAGCACTTGCCTGCGTATCAAGTTCTTTAACAAAGATAGAATAATTTACATTATTGTATTTTTGTAACAGCATCTCTTGGACCTTTTGCATGCGATTATCAAAACGAGATAGATCCTCTTGTGATACCCAACCTTTCTGATCAATTAGGTAATAAACTCCATGTTTGGTTTGTGCCATTTGACTAGCATGAACTTTTTGGGCAAAGGTAAATGGAGATGGAATTGCCTTAGTGCCTAACACGTAGGGTTCAGGGTAGAGAGTCACGTGTTTTTGTGTCCAAAAAAAGAGATCGGCGTCTACTTGACTCAGAACTATATCCTCATAAACTACTTCGCGATTCGCTTCAAGGTAAGTACCATCTGCAAGTTCAAAAATTGGTTTTGCTTGTTCATTTATCACAAGAGAGTTGATATCTAACTTATGATTAGGTCCTAGGGTTGTCGCTGGTAAAGTTAGCTCAGCGTTTTTATAAGTTGGTGTTTCTTGATAAAGGTTAGGATTAACAGGAAGCTGATTATAGTAGCTGGTTGATTGAACAATATCTTGACGCAATTGGTAAATAGTTGCTTTAGAAAATTGTCCTGTTTTTTCTGTGCTAATAACGGTCAAAGGAGTCAAGAAAAAGGTCATTAACATAGCTGCTAATAATTTTTTCATGTTGGCTCCTTTCTAATCTGCTTCTGTATATGGATTGTCTTCTTTAAGACGTTGATTTTCTTTTTCCAATTCTGCTAATTTCTCATCAGAGTAAGCAAGAAATGTTTCTATTTTGGTAATAATATCATTCATCATTATTTCGGTAATAACCCTGGCACGGGGTAAATAACTTCCCCTTCTCGTGATAGGTAATACTTAGCTCTAGCATACTTTTTAACAAAATCGTCATTTTTAAGTTGCTCAGCTAATTTTTTTTCACTCTTTGTATTCTTTTCCAATGCTTCATATTCTTTTTGTAATTTAATCACTTGCTGATTTTGTTTTTCAAAATCTACATAGCTTTTGACAAGATTATAAGTTGGCAAAATAAATAAAAACATCATACTCACAAGAATCCACCCCATAAAACGATTGCGCTTTTGAATTTCTTCTTCTTCGAACCGTTTTTTTAGGTTTTCCTCGTTAATATAGTGATTATTTAGTTGAACAATGCTAGGCTTCTTCATTAGCTTCTATCCTTGTTTCACTGATGATCTCATACATACTGAGAGCGTCTTCTTTTTTGGTGCTGTCTTTCATCTCAAGTACTCTTACGGTTAAGAGTTTATTTCCAAATCGGATTTCAATGTGATCATTGAGTTTTAAATCAGTTGAACTTTTAGCAAGAACTCCATTAACTTTAATCCGTCCTTTATCAGCAACTTCTTTAGCAACAGGACGACGTTTAATAATACGTGATACTTTTAAAAATTTATCTAATCTCATTATTTACCCCACAATCTCTTCCATTTTATCATTTTTATTTCTTAAATGGTAGAAAAGACCATATTTTCTCATCGAATACTTTGTATCGCCAGCAAATCATTATAAAACTGATGACGCCAACAGCTGATGACAGAACAATACTGATAAAACCACCTAACCTTCCCTCTATAGGAAGCATGACCTGACATGTCAACACGAAACCAATCATTAATGTTAATGTGAGCCAAAATTTACCATTTTTAGCACAATTCCAACTCATTGGTATTGTATAGGCATAACAAATAAACACCAATCCTAAAGGAATTACCGTGGACAGAGAACTTCCTAAAATTCCATAATGATAAGTTAACACAGGCGTTAAACCTAATTTGCAAGACAAGCCAACTAATAACATCATCAGGGAGTGGCGCACGCGATTTTCAATAAAACATTTTTGATAAAAAAATTGAATCAAACTTATAAGATTAATCGTAATAATATAGTAAACTAGTGCCTTCCAACCCTTATTATCTTCAAATAAAACACGGTTCATGAGATGTAAAATGCTTATAAAGCCAGCCGTTAACGTTACGTTAAAGTAAAAGATAAAAGCTAGAAAATCTTGACTTAGTTGATCATACATCTGCTGTTTTTGCTGATGGAGATGAGTTAATTTGGGCAAATAACTTGTGAAAAAAGCCGTTGAAAAAATCAATCCAAATTGAACAAGTGGCTGCCCTCTATCAAAAATACCCTTAGTCATTTCAGCTAATTGGTTAGAATACCCCGCAGAAACGAGACTATTTTTAATAAAAAGGGCATCCACTAATTGAAATAGCAATAAGTAGATGGAAAAAAGAATAAAGACCAAACTAGATAAACCTAGCTGATGATATGCTCTTAAAGGCAAGGAAAACTTTCTCACGTATGGTTTAATTGAAAAAGAGCTCTTTTTTGCTAAATACCCTAGAACAGTAAAGCTAGCGATCGTATTTCCACTCGCAGCAACGTTAGCAGTTGTATAAATAGTCCAATCAAAAACAAGATAGCAAACAGCCGATGCCACAATAATGATTACCCTAATAATTTGCTCAAGCATTTGACTAATAGCAGTTGGTGTCATATTTAGATCTGCTTGTGCTAACCCTCGATAAAAAGAGATAAAAGGAGTCATTAATAGAGCAATACTCGTCAAAGAAATAGCTGTTCCTAATTTTGGTGCTCCCATCCATTCAGCAAGTTGCTGATACCTCAGAAAAAGAATGAGGAAACACCCAAAACTCATCACAAACTGCAAAGTCATAAAAACCGTGAGTTGATCTTCATCTTTCTTTTGTGCCATACTGGCGATAAGATTAGGCAAAGCACTCAAGCTAAGGGCCGAAATAATGGCCAAAAAAGGATATATTTGCTGATAAGCATAAAAACCTCTGTCTCCCACCAGATTTTGGTAAGGAATACGGTAGGTAGCAGCTAAAATTTTTGATACTAAGCCACTAACCACTATCAAAAGACTTGCTTGCTTAAGAGGTTGAGGCTGTTTTTCTGAATTTAATCTCACTAAGGCTTTCTCCAAATAACATCAATTCTTCTAAGATAGTATAGTCTTTTTGGTGGCGAACATCGAAGACGATATCGATTTTCCCCTGATGTTCACTAATTTTAGCTTTAAAATGGGTTTTCGATAAGGCTTCGAAATAATCCTGAGTTAAGAAATAAGTTAAAGAAGTTACTTCAAATCGAACAATGACTTGATTATTTTTGCGTTCAACTAATTCCGCAAAGGCGTTGTCCATATAATGTTTTAGCAGGCCTATTTCTAACAAATAGGCAACTTGATCAGGATACTCTCCAAAACGATCTATCAGCTCATCCTGCAAATTGAGATAATCTTCTCTTGATTGAATTTCTCGAATACGCTTGTAAATGTCAATTTTTTGACGCTCATCTGATATGTAATCATCTGACAAATAGGCATCAATCTGAAGATTGATTTCAGTATTGCCTTTTTGGCGAACAGTCGTTTTTCCTTGCTTACTAGCAATAGCCTGTTCCAATAACTGAGAATACATTTCAAAACCGACCGAATCAATAAAGCCACTCTGAGAAGCCCCTAAAATATTACCTGCTCCTCGTATAGACAAATCTCGCATAGCAATCTTGAAGCCTGAACCTAATTCAGTAAAGCCTTTAATAGCCTCTAAACGCTTTTCAGAAACCTCTGTCAGGACCTTATCAGGACGATACATCAGGTAAGCATAAGCAACACGATTACTTCTTCCGACGCGCCCCCTCAGTTGATACAATGTTGACAATCCCATGTGATCAGCATTCTCCACAAACAGAGTGTTTACATTAGAAATATCAACCCCTGTTTCAATAATTGTTGTAGCCACAAGGACATCATACTCACCGTTGATAAAGTCAATCAAGGTATTTTCAAGTTGAATTTCACTCATTTGCCCATGAACAAACCCAATAGAAGCTTCTGGAACTAATTCTTGTAGTTCTGCTACCTTCTTGTCGATGGTGTCAACTTTGTTGTAAACATAAAAAACTTGTCCTCCACGATCCATTTCTCGGATAATAGCTTCCCTTACTAGACCAGGATTGTTTTCTAATACATAAGTTTGAACAGGATATCTGTTGGTTGGCGGGGTCTCAATAACCGATAAATCTCGGATACCTAACATAGACATATGCAAGGTTCTAGGAATCGGAGTTGCTGTTAAGGTTAAGACGTCAACCTTAGTTTTTAATTCCTTTAAAGTTTCTTTATGCTTGACACCGAACCGTTGCTCTTCATCAATCACAATTAATCCTAAATCAGAAAAGACCACATCTTTTGATAGGAGTCGATGGGTTCCGATAATAATGTCAATTTGTCCTTTTCGGACACGTTCTAGTGTTTGAGCTTGCTCTTTTTTACTACGGAAGCGACTTAGAATGTCCACCTCAACAGGGTAATTTTCAAAGCGAGCCTTAAAATTTTCATAATGCTGTTGAGCTAAGACTGTAGTTGGAACTAGGACAGCTACTTGCTTGTGGTCATTCACCGCTTTAAAGGCTGCCCTCATAGCTACTTCTGTCTTACCAAATCCTACATCACCTATTAAAAGACGATCCATAGGTTGCACGCTTTCCATATCAGCTTTAATTTCGTTGATAGATCTCATTTGATCCTCTGTTTCCACAAAAGCAAAATCATCATCAAAAGACCGTTGTAAGTCATCATCTGGTGAAAACTGAAAACCTTTTTGCTGACTTCTTTCTGCGTATAATGCTAAAAGATCATCAGCGATATCCTCTACTTGTTTTGCAACTTTTTGCTTTGTCTTTTGGAAACGACCGTCATTCAGTTTGTTGACTTTAGGTTCTTTTCCATCAGCAGAAACGTATTTTGACAAGCTACTAATTTGATCAACTGGAAGAGAAATACGGTCTGAATTTTGATATTGAATGGTTACATAATCTCGATGAATGCCTTGAATCTGAATCGTTTCAATCCCAAGGAAGCGACCAATACCATGGACATTATGAACCACATAATCGCCTGATGCTAGCTCATTGTAATCTTTCAAACGCTCAGCATTGCTAATATTAGATCGTTTGGCGCGTCGTTTGATCTTTTTATGATAAATTTCATGCTCTGTGATCAACGCTAACTTTTCATCAGCAAAATAAAAACCACTGGAGATTTCTCCAATTACAATTTGTGATTCACGTGAAACAATTTGATTAGCACTCACTAAAGGAAGATGAAATTGATAATCTTGAAAAGATTTTTCTAGTCGTTCGAAAGCATGCTGAGACTCTACCTGCACAATAACGGTTGTTTGATTTTTTTGATACCGTTTAATCTCATCAATCAATAAAGGAAATTGATTAAAAAATTCCTGCATGGCATATTGAGTTAGCTGATGCATTTGATCAAATTTGATATTTCCAAGTCCCTTATGAAAATTTGAAAAGAAGGTTGCTGGCGTATAGTGCCGAAACTCGCGATAATTATCTGCAAAGTATTTAAGATTAGAAAGAGCCTTCCCTTGCTGTAAATCTTCTGTCAAGAGATTAGCAATCTCTAAATCGAATCTTGCATTTTTATCTACTATTTTTTGAAAATCATCAAAAAATAGTGGTGTCCCTTTGGGAATATAATCTAATAATGACCACTCTTTTTCATAAAATAACGATTGAAATTTACGGATATCCTTATGTTTAAAACCATCTTTTGAAACAGATAGGAGATCTTCCAAATAAGCTTTTTTATCATCTTGTGCTGTTTGTAGCGCTTTTTCTAATTGCTGACTGCCACGTTGAAAATCACTCGTTTCAAAAATAAGTTCACTAGCCGGATGAATCAAAAGTTCTTCTAATTGTTCAAAGGACTTTTGAGTTTCTGGATGAAAGTGCCTAATTCCATCAATATCATCTCCAAAAAACTCCAAACGATAAGGTAATTCTTGTGTCATCTCATAGATATCTAAAATATCCCCTCGACGGCTAAATTCTCCCGGACTAATGACTTGTGAAACATTCTGATAGCCAATTGTCATCAATTGTTTGGTAAGAGCATCACTGTCATAATCTTCTCCTACTTTTAACTTAATGTGACTCTTGGCAAAAACATCAGGATTGGGAAGTAAGGTCCTTAAACCTGATAGACTGACAATCAGAATTCCTCGTGCTTTAGGATTTATTAAAAATTGCAATGCCTCTATCCTCGATAAAGCTTTATCCATCGAAGCAAAGATAAATTCTGCTGCTGCCACATCGTCTGAAAAAAATTGATAGACTAATTCTTCTCCAAGTAGACTTGATAAATCGCTGGCTAATTTTTCAACTTCATTTTGAGTTGATGTCATCACAACTATTTTTTCTTGGGAGTCCAAAAAAGCAGAAGCTATTGCTAATGCTTTACTTGACCCAGATAATCCCATAATTAGCTGCCTGTCTAAGGACGCTAAGCCGGAGTGCCAGGCCTGAATTTTCTTATTCTGACTAAATAATTCTAAAATATTCATGATTATCCATTAAATTTCTGCATTGTTTTTTCAAAGTTATTTTCTTGTAAATAGAAGTTTACAGCATTGACAACTTTGTCAAGAGTTAACGCAATAGCAACATTATCTTCTGTACTGAAATGTCCCATAACATGGTTAATCACTGTCATCCCTTTTAATGGTCGTCCAATACCAACTTTAATTCGGTCAAACTCCTGTGTTCCAAGATGAGCAATAATTGATTTAATACCATTGTGTCCACCAGCCGAGCCTTTAGCACGTAAACGCAATTTCCCAACTTCCATATCCAAGTCGTCATAGATAACAATCAAATCTTCTATGGCAATATTATAATAAGTTAATAATGCCTTTACGGCAACACCACTATTATTCATAAAGGTTGTTGGCTTCACAAAATAAATTTTTTCATGATTGATAAATGCACTCCCTATTTGTGCTTTAAAATTTTTGTCTTCTGTAAAGGTGACGTCAATTTTGTTGACAAGTTTGTCAATGGCCATAAAACCAATATTATGTTTTGTCTTTTCGTATTTTGAGCCTGGGTTTCCCAGACCAACAATCATTTTAACCATCTTTTCTCTTTCCTAAAATGCCAAAAGGGCTGGAATGTTATTCCAACCTTCTGACATTATCTTATTATTTTTAAACGTTAAATCGAAACTCCATGATATCACCATCTTGGACGATGTACTCTTTTCCTTCTTCACGCAAGCGCCCAGCTTCTTTGACAGCTTTTTCTGAACCGTAGGTTATTAAATCGTCATAAGACATGGTTACTGCACGGATAAATCCTCTTTCGAAGTCAGAATGAATAATACCAGCAGCCTGCGGCGCTTTAATACCACGTTTAAATGTCCAAGCCCTTACTTCTTTTTCACCTGCTGTAAAATAGGTGCCTAGCCCAAGTAAGTGGTAGGCAGCACGCGTTAATTTATCAACACCAGACTCTGTCAAACCGATAGCTTCTAAGAATTCTGCTTTATCTTCATCCTCAAGCTCTGAAATTTCTTCCTCTGCACGCGCTGAAATCACCACTACTTCTGCATTTTCAGTAGCTGCAAACTCACGAATTTGTTTCACATAGTCAATATCATCTGGATCAGCAACTTTATCTTCATCAACATTCGCCACATAAAGAACAGGTTTTGTTGTCAATAAGAATAACTGTTTGACAACACGTTGCTCTTCTTCAGTAAACTCAATTGTCCGAGCAGATTTACCATCTTCTAAGACAGGTTTGATTTTTTCAAGAACGGCAAATTCTGCCACGGAATCCTTATCTTTTTGGGTACGAGCCATTTTTTCCACACGCGCATAACGCTTATTAATAGACTCTAAATCAGCCAAAATCAATTCAAGGTTGATAGTATCAATATCAGCTATTGGATCCACGAAAGCATCCTCACGACCTTGTTCACGCATGACATTCTCATCATCAAAGGCACGAACGACATGTACGATAGCATCTACTTCACGGATATTGGCCAAGAATTTATTACCTAAACCTTCTCCTTTAGAAGCTCCTTTGACAATACCCGCAATATCAGTAAACTCAAAGGTTGTTGGAACGGTTTTTTTAGGCGTAATCAACTCTGTCAGTTTTTGCAGACGTTCATCTGGTACCTCTACCATCCCAACATTGGGATCAATCGTTGCAAAAGGATAGTTAGCAGCTTCTGCCCCTGCTTTTGTAATTGCATTAAATAAAGTTGATTTACCGACATTAGGTAATCCCACAATACCAGCTGTTAAAGCCATTTTAATAAGTCTCCATTCAAAATTTCAATCACAACTATTATAACAGAAAATAAAAGAAAAAGCGGTATGATGCTAAGAAAATTTCGATTTCGTTAGCATCACAGTACTCTTTAACTTTTTTAAAAAATTAATCAATTAGCAATAAAAGGCACCCCCAGAACCTCTAAAATCGTTAATATAGCTAAGATGATTAGTAGAGTTAGGATAACATTTCGAAAAATAAACCAATAGATTTTATCGTATTTTTGTAGATCAAGGGGCTTATTTTCATAAATACGTTCAACTTTAACTTCATTTGGTTTAGCTAAAACAAGCTCATCTAAGTTCACATCAAAAATTTCAGTTAACCTAACCAAGTTTTCTAAATCCGGAGTAGTATCTCCATTTTCCCATTTTGATATAGCCTGCCGAGAAATAAATAACTGTTCTGCCAGAGCATCTTGAGATAATTGATGTTTCACTCGTAATTGCTTTATTTGTTCTGCAACTTTTGTCATTTTCTATGACCACCTTTCTTCTTTCGATAAAGTTAGAATACCTGATTTTCCAAAGGCATACTAGCAATTATTTAGGCAAGTATTGGTTGCAAGATGTATAAGAAAGACTACTAAATCAGTGTTTCTAAGGTTGCAGGACTTTTTTTAATTTTCGGTCAAAGTCGTAACGGCTCATCATAATGATATGCTGACAGTTAGTGCATTGAATTTTAATATCAGCTCCTACTCTAAGCACTTTCCATTGATTGGCTTTTTTACCAGTCTCTTTAATCACACAGGCGTGTGGTTTTTTCATTTCAACAAGTGATCCAACTTGATACATCTTTTTTTCCTCACTCTTATTATCTTCATCATTTATGATAACAAAAAAAGCTCCTAAAAGGGAGCCTTTTCTTTTTAGTTGGTACGGACTGGTGTGATTAACTGGATGAAGCTTTCTTCATCGTCACCAGGTATCAAGGTAAATGGTCGAACTGGCGATAAGAAATGAATTTTAACGGTGTCACTCTTAATCGCTTTTAAAGACTCAATAAGATAAGTGGGGTTAAAACTAATAGTCAAATCATTACCAGATTGACTCACAATATCTAAATCTTCGTTTACCTTACCTACTTCCGGTGAGTTAACATGAGCTGAAATATGATTTTGAGCAATTTCAAGCTTAACGGTACCATTTTGAGTAGCGTTCGAAATCAAGAAAGCACGTTCCATAGCGTGGCGAAGAGATTGGGTATTGAAAACAACCTCTGTCTCAAATTGTGTCATTAACAAACGGTCTGTATCGGGATAATTTCCTTCCAAGAGACGTGTGTAGAAAGAAATATGTTCACTTCTGAACAAGATTTGGCTTGGTGAGAAAAATACCTCAACAGTCTCAATATCATCTGTAAATACTGCTGAAAATTCTCTTAAAGATTTACTTGGAATAACCACATCAAAATCTGCTGAAGTATTATCCAAAGTGATTAAACGTTGGCTCATACGATGAGAGTCAGTTGCTACGGCTTTAAAATCTTTATGGTTACTTAATACAATATGAACTCCTGTTAAGATAGGACGACTTTCTTGTAAACTGGCTGCAAAAGCTGTTTCAGCAATAATAGACTTTAATAATTTTGTTTTTAAGATCAAAGGATTTTCTGTTGACACTTCTTGTAACCGAGGGTATTGATCAACATCTTTTCCTTTTAAGGTAATCTCTGATTTACCACTGGTTAAAACAACTTGATGTTGTTCAATTTCTTTAAAATCCAAACTAACATCTGGCAAACTAGAAATAATATTGATAAAGAAATTAGCTTCCAGAAGAATAGACCCTGGAGATGTGATTAATAGTCCAGCATTTTCATTGCTTACAGGAATGGTATTTTCAATGGAAATTTGTCCATTTGAACCTGTTAAAGTGATATCAGATGAACTAACGTCAATCTTAATGGTAGAAAGAACAGGAATGGCATTTTTACTGCTAATAGCACGTTTAGTGGTATTTAAAGCTTGAATAAAAAGGGTACGATTTATGGAAAATTGAATCATGAGGACTCCTTTATTGATAAGTATAATAATTAGTAGTAGTAGTAGGTCTTGTGTATGACGTGGATAAGTCTGATTTATCTAGTAAGAATAAGGAAAGAAGACTGTTCACAACTTGTGGATAACTTGTCACTAAAAATAGAGCTTATCCACAAGCTACTTAATTTTATTTTTTATGGTTTCAATTTCAATACGAAGGCTTTCATCCTGGCTAATCATGTTTTTGATTTTATTGTAAGCATGAAGTACAGTAGAATGATCCCTGCCACCAAATTCCTTACCAATTTTTGGGAGGCTATTATCTGTCATTTCACGTGCTAAGAACATAGCGACCTGTCTTGCTAACACAATATCTTGGGTTCGTTTAGTCGCCTTAATTTCTTTGACAGTGACGTCATAGAATTTCCCAACTTGAGTTTGAATTTCGTCAATTGGAATGACCGTCATTTTAGGACCATCTTGTTTTCTGGCACGAATAGCTTCTGCAGCAATGTCAACCGTAATGGTGTCAATTTGCTTAAAATTAGCAACTAGACTAATGTCTTTTAAGGCGCCTTCCAAATCTCTCACATTGGAATCGAATTGGCCAGCTAGATATTCAATAGTATCTTGAGGGAAAATAAAATTATATTCCTGAATTTTATTGGTTAAGATAGCTACTCGAGTTTCAAAATCTGGAGGTGTAATATTAACGGTTAAGCCCCATTTGAAACGGGTTACCAATCGATCTTCTAAGTCATTAAGGTGATCTGGTGTGCGGTCACTGGTTAGAACGATTTGTTTATTATTGTTATGAAGAGCATTGAAAGTATTAAAGAACTCTTCTTGTGTTCCAGATAATGTTTTCTTCGCCAGCGATTGGATATCATCAATAAGCAGTAAATCGAGATTACGGAACTTTTCTTTTAATTCGTCCATAGTGTCTAAACGAATATGAATCACAAATTCATTAATGAAATTTTCAGCGGTGATGTACTTTATACGGGCATTGGGATTTTCTAATAGCACAGAGTTTCCAATGGCATTTAATAAATGGGTTTTTCCCAGTCCAGGCCCTCCCCAGATAAACAAAGGGTTATAGGTTGTTCCTGGTGTATTAGCTACTGCTATAGAAGCAGCTACAGCCCAACGATTTTCATCACCCTGAATAAAGTTTTCAAACCTATATTTGGGGTTTAGGTCTGAGGTAACAGCAGGTAAAGGAGTTATTACTTGCTGATTGTAGCCTTGGCTATTTGGGGTTTGATTTTGGTCATTTATCAGATCTTCTTCAAAAACATAGTCAACGGCAATTTGAGCATTATAAACTTCAAAACCAGCTGTTAGAATAACATCTTTAAGGTTTTTTTCCCAAAAGAGCTCTTTCATTTGATCTAAGTAAATCGTTGCCACATGATTCTCAACTTTTAACAAGCGTGCATCATGCACAAAAAATTCATACGTTGCCTGTTTTAATTGGCTCTGAGCTAATTCCAAGACCCGATTCCAAAAAATTTGTTCATTTTCAGTCAT
>NZ_UHFH01000002.1 GCF_900459225.1 Streptococcus dysgalactiae subsp. dysgalactiae | reverse complement strand
TTTCAATATCAGATATAATTTCAGTAGTTAATTGATCTCTATTAATATCAGATGGTAAACTTACTACTGTTTCTGGTTGCAAAACTTCGTTAGCATAAATAGCAGAAGGAACAAAAACACCTCCTAAAGTTACAATAGTTAAAGACGTAGTTATAATTTTAAATAATTTATTTTTCATAAAAAACTCCATAAATCTTAAAAAAACTAAACGCTGCATAAAATTAAAGCATTAACTAGTTAACGCTTTAATTTTATTATATTTTTTTAAAAATACAAGTCTTTTTTTATAATTATTTTTTTGCTATAATTAAGGAGTTGTAGGTTAATTATGTAACCCTGACTACATAATTAATTCTAAAAAAACCAACCTAGGTTTATTATAATTATAATGTTTAATCTCTTTATACACTATCTCAAATAATAATTTTCTTAGTCAAAAAAGTTGGAACATAATTCCAACTTTTTTAAATATATTCTTCATTTCCAAAATTGCCACCAACTTTTTTTAGAATCATACTCTAAAAGTTTAGTATCTTTGTTGTAAATTATTTTATGGAGTTGTTCAATTTGCATATCTTTTTGTTCTAATTGTTTCATCAGCAACAAAATTAATCCTTCATCATCTTTTTTAGTTTCGTCTATACGTTTGCTATCATTTTGATATACAGATTCTATACAAATTTTATCGATGATATACGCTGATATAGATTTTTCGTTTTCTTTAGCAAGCTTATTAATTAAGGCTTTCTGCTCATCTGTAACTCTTATATTAATTTGAGCCATAAATTCCTCTCTATACAGTGCATAGCAATCTTACTATACAAATGTTATACAAATTCTATACACTATTTTAAGTAGTAATTTTGCTTAATAGCATTCCAAATTGCTACAATTTTAGTTCCTTCAGAAAGTGAATCATTATCTTCTGATGTATGAATTAAATCTCCATTTTCAGCATCATCTAAAGCTAATTCTTTTTTGATAATTTTAAATAATCCACCATATCCTAGTTGTCTTTTTCGATATAAACCATTATATAAATCATCTACAACTTGTTTATTTTCCATCTCTAATTTGATAGGTTTGGTTGGGTATTTTGCGGTTTCAAGGATAGCTCCTTTTAAACCTTTGCCTTTTTCTTTAACTGCTCTTATATCAATCATAGGAACATAATCAACCTTAAGAGATTGCGACCACATTTCACCCCACTCTTTTTGAGTAATATAATTTCCACCTTTGAAATAACTTATTTTAAGCATTAATAAAACATGGATATGAGGATGATATTCATTAGTCAATTCATTATGTGTTACTTCAACAGAACGAAGATATCTAATAAGGTTTTTCTTAACTTTTGCTCGTCTGAACAGACGATCAAAAGACTGTGTTAAAGAAGATAATGTTTTATTTAAATCACTTCCAGGAACATTTTTAACCGTTAATGTCAAAAAGAGAAAGCGTCCTTTTGATTCTCGTTTAATTGCTTCGTCAACAATACGAGAAGTCTGATAAGAATATTTCATTGAACGTCTCCAATTACACATTGGACAAAGCTTATTCTTACAGAAATAAGCTTGATATAATTTTAAAGAACCGTCTGAATGACGAATAAAGTTTAAAACTTCACCACATGATTGAACACGTTCAATCATTGATTTTTTATACCCTAAATTCTCAAAGACATCAGCTAATTTCAAGCTCATGATTTTGCGACCTCGCCAATCTCTATCCTTACCTTTACTGTTTTTATCTCTAAGAACTTCCTCTTGATTTAGTTCATTTACCATGTTATAATTGGAGTACAAAAAAGAATTAATTCACAAAAAAAGTTTGTACTCATCTCTCTTTCTATGTTTTTGTTGTGGTGACTAAATCATATCAAAGTTTTGACTGAGAATCAAGCTTTTTTTTGTGCTAAAAATCCAATAATACCAAGGGTTTAATTATGGTAGAGAGACTCTTTTTAGCATGAGAGTTATTTCTAAAAGTATCAAGATAAGTAGAAACCCTCTTCGAGGGTTTCTAAGGGCTTCTCAGCCCTCTTTTTTCACTTCGTTCAAAATTCACCCAAAAAAGACCCTTAACAGGTCTTTTTTATATCACAGGTATTTCAGAATCGTATTAACCCAGTTAGTTTTAGCCGGCAACAATCGCAATACCTTAACGGTATCAGCTTCAATTTCGTAAAACAGGATATAGTCATCAATCACGCTATATTTAATCTCGGTTTCTTCGTCAATTCTTGCTGATAAATTAGCCCCAATCTTGGGAGAATCCGCTAACTTTCGGATAGCCGAAACAACAGCTTGTTTTCGCTCCTTATCTGCTTATTTTTCTTCCGGCAAGCGTAGCATGTGGTCGACCACTTACCAGTAAGTTTATCACATTCTTCATCAGTTTTGAACTAAAAGCTGATTTTCGGGAGAACCCAAACCCCTTATTTTTCCTCATCAGTAAATTCCCCCTTTAGCCCTTGAAAAGAGCATAAGGGAAACTGTCCCCACATATCGTGTGGAGTTGATAGTATCAACGTTTCCAGTGATAGCATTTTTCTCGGTTTCACCTACTTTTACACACTTCCTAACTAACCACCTAACACACTAAAACATACAAAATCATACGGTTTTAACACACTTTCGCATACCTTTTCATAGTCTCTTTTTTGGACTTTTCAACCTGATCTGGTACTACTTCTTGGGGTAAATGTCTAGTCTTGCCAGACAACAATCGTGCGAATCAGCGATGGGCAATCTATTATCTTTCTTTGATTTTCATCCCCAAAAGGTTTAAAATAAAAGCGAAAACATTTTATTTGGGTTAGAAAGGAGATAAGCATAAATCCTAAATAAAAGGCACAGATAACAAAATAAAAACAGAAAGGTATTTTAGATTATGAAAAAAATCAAACGATTCATCATAGCATTAGCTTTATCCTTATTCACAATCGCAAATACAGCTCCTGCTATTGTTTATGCCAATGAAACCAATCAAATCATTAATGAACAACAACAAGTTCAGCAAGCTATTGATGAAATTGATCAAAAATTATCCCGGCCAATTTCCGTTTCAGAAAATGATCTCAATGCGAGAATACAAGAAGCTAAAAAACGCTACCCTGGACTAACAGAAGAAAGAATGAAAGAATTAGCCTATCAAACATTGACTCCTTACTCCTTTAGAGCTAGCGTATGGGATGGACAAGGTGTAACTGTAGACGAATTTGCTTGGGTTGTAGAAAACCTAATCGCTGCAAGTATTTCTGGAGGTGTAGGTGGTATTGGTAATCTTGTGAAACAAAAAGGTTTAGCAGCAGCTAAAGCTACTTTAAGTAGAGTTGCCAAAGCCGCTGCAATGCGTGTCGGCGTTTATAGTGGTTGGATAGCGGGTGCTCTCGAGCGTGTATTTGATTATATAAATATTTTTGCTAATGTAGGACATGCTGTTGCTCAATGGGTAGACGCAAACGACTTCCACCCAAACAATGGTCGAATCAATGCATGGGCTTAAATATATAACATTAAATTTTATTACCTCATTTTTATTTGTTCTATTATTCCATTTAGCAGCACACCATATCTTCAAACTTGAAAAATTAGATATACTTCAATTACTATTCGCTTCTACACTAATAACGGGTATTAGACTAATCGGAAAACATAGGTCACATCCCCCCAGCTGACATATGTTTGTAACCCTTCCAAAAAAGCGGACCTTTCCTTCAAGGTCCGCTTTTTATTCTTCTGCTCTTGATTTTATCCCTCGTTTACTGCGCTGATATGCTCCATCAAACAACAATTTCATAAAACCAGTTTTTCCTGAAATAACTTCGTTAACCAAATTTATAGTTAATCCGTAAGTCTCTCCATTTTCGTCAATAAAATCATACAAATCGAAAATATTTTGAAGAGTATATGCACGAATGAGAGAAACTACCACGTTGAAAAGTTCTGCTTTTTTTTCCACGTCCAATGTCACATAACGATCAATATCAAAATTATTGATAAGTTTTATATCAACCTTATCGTAAACATGTTTTTTCTTAGCAATCGCATCTTTACTTTCATGAGTCAAATACAAGTATGTATTTTCGACGTTTAGCGCAACTTGAACCATTGCAACACTTTGCTCGCCCAAGATTTTCTTAATCTTCCAACGAACACTATCTGCAGTAACTGGATTTTTAGCAATGTAAATCACATGATAGTGAGGTTTTTTATATTTCTGCCCCTCTACATTACTCTTGTCTTTATCATGAAGCGGACTAACCGCTATCGGCACCCCAAGAGTTTCAAGCTTCAACTCCCAATCAATTG
>NZ_UHFH01000001.1 GCF_900459225.1 Streptococcus dysgalactiae subsp. dysgalactiae | reverse complement strand
CCCAATCAACTTTATACATGATTGCATTTTCATCTTGGATTTGAGATAAATTTGTGTTTAGTTCATTGTCAGCAATTATTAATTCTTCTTCACTGTAATTTGCTTGAGCATACTGTTTTAAATTTTCTTCTGTTACTCCATCGGCAAACATTTTTTCTAAAACCGCAGCAACTTCATCTATCTGTCTTTGTTCTTCGATAGTATATTCTGAAGTGATCGAAGTTTTTTCGTCAGCTACTACTTTGGCTGTAATAAAAGATGGGACTGTTGTAGAGATTACTAAAAGACTTGCTAATAATAACGCTATATATTTTTTAATTTTCATTTTGATACCCTTTCTAAATATTGACGACTACGATATATTAGTTGCTTTTAATTTGTTTGATAACTGTGATTTTCTATTTTAACTCCTTTCTATCTCAAACAAATTGTTTCCGCTTTCATTTTATGATATTTTATTTAGAAATTCAATAGCATTATAGGCTTTTAATTAAAAAATAACGGATTATTTTAACTTACATTGTATAATCATTAACTTAAGTAAAGATAGATTTTATTTCAGGCAAGCAACGGGTTTGTCATGACAAACCCAAAAACGTTGTTTTTGTCTTGTTAGGATTCTCCTAAAACCGTAATAAAAAAGATCAGCATTCGTTTAAAAATGCCGGTCTTTTTTTAATGTCATTATATTCGATTTTTTTACTCACTAGCGTTCGTATGATTCTATTTTGTTGTTGGAATAATTTCCAACAACAAAATAGAATAGCAATCATTTAGTCGAGCGTAGCGACAAATTCAGATGACATCATCTGAATAAGGTTTTAGGCACCCTAACAAGTCGTTTAAGCGATTTGTGTATACAAATCCGTTGCTTGCCTGAATCAGATTGTAAAATGGCTTAGAAGGCAAATATGAGCCTTCTAAGAGGTTTTAGATATAAGCTAAGCGATTTATGCCGTGAAAGCTCCTTGACGATAAGCAGGGACAAGGTAGACTTAGCGGAGGCGGTTTGGTCAGAACTTTGTTCGACCGACCGACAAAGCAAGTATCACCGTCCCTGGTTTCTTGTTGTCAAGGAGACCATGGAATAAAGTAAGCGTGCATGGTATAATAACCAAGTCGCATTCACTAAACAGCGAAAGTTGGGAGGTGAAACTTTATGCTAAAAGTATTTCTTGAACTTGTTTTGCTACCGCTGATGGTCAGTGTAGTTGCAGAACTAATTGCGGAATGGTTAATCCGTATGTGGCAAAACAAAGGCGACAAATAATTTAACCTGAGCACCTTGAGCAAGTGCAATAAAAACACCTAGGGGGCAACCTAGGTGTTTTCTTTATGCTTATATTTCTTGAACTTTTAAGCATCTTCATTGTATCACGTGTGAGATAAGGTGTCAAAAAACTGCTTTTTGCTTTTATAGAACAACGAATATCGTTTTTAAGAAGCCGTCAGCGATTGCAGTATCATCTAGCTGACTAGGATTAGGTAAAATCATATTGTTATTAGCGTAGGATATTACGATACCTTCTAACATTTCTTGAGCGTTAGTTATAGCGTCTTCGAGAGATGTTCCTTGAGTTCCTCCTCCAAATTCAGGAAACTCCACCCAATAACCTTGATTGCCTTTGTGAAAAATAGCAGGATATGAAATAAGCATAGTGTACCTCTTTATTTTTAGAGCCCTTTAGGGCTCTTTTGAAACCCTCGAAGAGGGTTTCTTCTTATCTTGATACTAGTAGGAAATAACTCACGGGCAAAAATGAGCCTGAAGACAGCCCTCAAACCCTTGGGGCTATTGGTTTTTTGTAACAAAAAAAGCCGTTTTACTTCTGAAAACTTTCATGTTATAATTTAAGGGCTGAATCTATAAATTATGAAAGGGGAAGTGCAGACTTTTTGTGTATTTCAAAATATTTTGTACTTGAATTATAACATGACAGAAAATCTAAATCAAGAGGAAGTCTTACAAGATAAAAATAGCAGAGGTAAGGACAGAAACTGGCGAGGTCGGAAACTTATGAGCCTGAAATTGGCTGGTATTTTTGATGAGTTAGGTTACAAAAAAGCATTGATTGAACGTGTTCAATCATGCGGAGATGTTTTGCGTTTTATTCGTCATGAAGATAGGTCTTTAAAATTGTATCAAGCTTATTTCTGCAAGAATAAGCTTTGTCCAATGTGCAACTGGAGACGTTCTATGAAGTATTCTTATCAAACCTCGAGAATTGTTGATGAAGCCATTAAGCAGGAACCTAAAGGACGATTCCTTTTTTTGACCTTGACTGTTAAAAATGTCCCTGGAAGTGAATTGAACAGGACATTAACGTCCTTGACAAAATCCTTCGATAGACTGTTTAAGCGAGCTAAGGTACAAAAGAATTTGATCGGCTATCTTCGTTCTGTTGAGGTAACACATAACGAAAAAGATAATAACTATCACCCTCATATCCATGTTTTATTAATGGTTAGACCGAGTTATTTTCAGTCAAAAAAAGACTATATTACTCAAAAAGAGTGGGGTGAAATGTGGTCTCAATCTCTTAAGGTTGATTATATTCCGATGGTCGATATTCGTTCTGTGAAAGAAAAAGGTAAAAGCTTAAAAGGAGCCATTCTAGAAACCGCTAAGTATCCTACAAAGCCAATAAAATTAGATATTGAGAATAAACAAGTCGTTGATGATTTATATAATGGATTGTATAAAAAAAGACAGCTTGGCTATGGCGGAATTTTTAAAACCATCAAAAAGCAATTAGCATTAGATGATGCTGAAAACGGAGATTTGATTCATACTTCCAATGACGGCAGTGACTTGTCGGAAGGTATAAAAATAGTTGCCATTTGGAATGCTTCAAAGCAAAACTATTACTTGAAGTAGTGAAGAGTGAAATAGCTGAGTTGGTAATTCAACTCAGCTATTCTTGTTAATTTTTTTAAGATGATTGTAAGCGATGTATGAACTAAGAACTAAAAATTTTCGTTTTTGTCTATTTTCTATTTTTTGATTCTAAATATTTAGAAATCATAAAAACAACTAACCAGATTAAAGCGACTGGAAGAGAGAAAAAATTTTTAGTTTGACTGAAGTATATAAACTGAAAAACGCAGAAAGAAAACCCCAAAATATTATTTCTTTTAGAAGTTGATTCCGCATTGTAACCCCCAAATAGCTAATTGACCGGCAATTAATGCAGCATTTGTTTTTACTCCTGCTTTAGCAACATATTTAATTACTATTTTAGCTAATTCTTTCCATGCTTTTTTTTGAGCATACTTAATAATAGTTCCAACACTTATCATCGCTAATAATTCATCTTTGATTTTATTTGCCATACAGTTTCCTAGTGCGCCCCAATCAACTTTATACATGATTGCATTTTCATCTTGGATTTGAGATAAATTTGTGTTTAGTTCATTGTCAGCAATTATTAATTCTTCTTCACTGTAATTTGCTTGAGCATACTGTTTTAAATTTTCTTCTGTTACTCCATCGGCAAACATTTTTTCTAAAACCGCAGCAACTTCATCTATCTGTCTTTGTTCTTCGATAGTATATTCTGAAGTGATCGAAGTTTTTTCGTCAGCTACTACTTTGGCTGTAATAAAAGATGGGACTGTTGTAGAGATTACTAAAAGACTTGCTAATAATAACGCTATATATTTTTTAATTTTCATTTTGATACCCTTTCTAAATATTGACGACTACGATATATTAGTTGCTTTTAATTTGTTTGATAACTGTGATTTTCTATTTTAACTCCTTTCTATCTCAAACAAATTGTTTCCGCTTTCATTTTATGATATTTTATTTAGAAATTCAATAGCATTATAGGCTTTTAATTAAAAAATAACGGATTATTTTAACTTACATTGTATAATCATTAACTTAAGTAAAGATAGATTTTATTTCAGGCAAGCAACGGGTTTGTCATGACAAACCCAAAAACGTTGTTTTTGTCTTGTTAGGATTCTCCTAAAACCGTAATAAAAAAGATCAGCATTCGTTTAAAAATGCCGGTCTTTTTTTAATGTCATTATATTCGATTTTTTTACTCACTAGCGTTCGTATGATTCTATTTTGTTGTTGGAATAATTTCCAACAACAAAATAGAATAGCAATCATTTAGTCGAGCGTAGCGACAAATTCAGATGACATCATCTGAATAAGGTTTTAGGCACCCTAACAAGTCGTTTAAGCGATTTGTGTATACAAATCCGTTGCTTGCCTGAATCAGATTGTAAAATGGCTTAGAAGGCAAATATGAGCCTTCTAAGAGGTTTTAGATATAAGCTAAGCGATTTATGCCGTGAAAGCTCCTTGACGATAAGCAGGGACAAGGTAGACTTAGCGGAGGCGGTTTGGTCAGAACTTTGTTCGACCGACCGACAAAGCAAGTATCACCGTCCCTGGTTTCTTGTTGTCAAGGAGACCATGGAATAAAGTAAGCGTGCATGGTATAATAACCAAGTCGCATTCACTAAACAGCGAAAGTTGGGAGGTGAAACTTTATGCTAAAAGTATTTCTTGAACTTGTTTTGCTACCGCTGATGGTCAGTGTAGTTGCAGAACTAATTGCGGAATGGTTAATCCGTATGTGGCAAAACAAAGGCGACAAATAATTTAACCTGAGCACCTTGAGCAAGTGCAATAAAAACACCTAGGGGGCAACCTAGGTGTTTTCTTTATGCTTATATTTCTTGAACTTTTAAGCATCTTCATTGTATCACGTGTGAGATAAGGTGTCAAAAAACTGCTTTTTGCTTTTATAGAACAACGAATATCGTTTTTAAGAAGCCGTCAGCGATTGCAGTATCATCTAGCTGACTAGGATTAGGTAAAATCATATTGTTATTAGCGTAGGATATTACGATACCTTCTAACATTTCTTGAGCGTTAGTTATAGCGTCTTCGAGAGATGTTCCTTGAGTTCCTCCTCCAAATTCAGGAAACTCCACCCAATAACCTTGATTGCCTTTGTGAAAAATAGCAGGATATGAAATAAGCATAGTGTACCTCTTTATTTTTAGAGCCCTTTAGGGCTCTTTTGAAACCCTCGAAGAGGGTTTCTTCTTATCTTGATACTAGTAGGAAATAACTCACGGGCAAAAATGAGCCTGAAGACAGCCCTCAAACCCTTGGGGCTATTGGTTTTTTGTAACAAAAAAAGCCGTTTTACTTCTGAAAACTTTCATGTTATAATTTAAGGGCTGAATCTATAAATTATGAAAGGGGAAGTGCAGACTTTTTGTGTATTTCAAAATATTTTGTACTTGAATTATAACATGACAGAAAATCTAAATCAAGAGGAAGTCTTACAAGATAAAAATAGCAGAGGTAAGGACAGAAACTGGCGAGGTCGGAAACTTATGAGCCTGAAATTGGCTGGTATTTTTGATGAGTTAGGTTACAAAAAAGCATTGATTGAACGTGTTCAATCATGCGGAGATGTTTTGCGTTTTATTCGTCATGAAGATAGGTCTTTAAAATTGTATCAAGCTTATTTCTGCAAGAATAAGCTTTGTCCAATGTGCAACTGGAGACGTTCTATGAAGTATTCTTATCAAACCTCGAGAATTGTTGATGAAGCCATTAAGCAGGAACCTAAAGGACGATTCCTTTTTTTGACCTTGACTGTTAAAAATGTCCCTGGAAGTGAATTGAACAGGACATTAACGTCCTTGACAAAATCCTTCGATAGACTGTTTAAGCGAGCTAAGGTACAAAAGAATTTGATCGGCTATCTTCGTTCTGTTGAGGTAACACATAACGAAAAAGATAATAACTATCACCCTCATATCCATGTTTTATTAATGGTTAGACCGAGTTATTTTCAGTCAAAAAAAGACTATATTACTCAAAAAGAGTGGGGTGAAATGTGGTCTCAATCTCTTAAGGTTGATTATATTCCGATGGTCGATATTCGTTCTGTGAAAGAAAAAGGTAAAAGCTTAAAAGGAGCCATTCTAGAAACCGCTAAGTATCCTACAAAGCCAATAAAATTAGATATTGAGAATAAACAAGTCGTTGATGATTTATATAATGGATTGTATAAAAAAAGACAGCTTGGCTATGGCGGAATTTTAAAACCATCAAAAAGCAATTAGCATT